>CAYUVJ010000029.1:12528-13127 GCA_964447955.1 uncultured Gemmatimonadota bacterium | reverse complement strand
CGGCGGCCGCTCTGCCGACCGTGACCTTCAAGATCGGGGTCAACACCGGGTTGATGCTGGCCGGCAACATGGGCTCAGCCGACCACATGCAGTTCACGGTCGTGGGGGATTCGGTCAACCTGGCTTCCCGTCTCTGCTCCATGGCGGCACCGGGTCAGGTCGTCATCAGCCAGGCGGTGCACGACTGTCCGGAAGTGCGGGACGGAGTGATGTTCCTCCGTCACCAGAGCATGAAGCTGCGCGGCATCAAGAACCCCGTCATGACCTTTCTCGTCCGTAACCTGAGGACCCATCATCGGGCGGAACTGGAAGGCTTCCTCGAGGAGCTCTTCCCCCTCCCGGGAGGGGATGGAGACCATGCGTGACCTGCTCCTGACGCTCGGCCTGCTCCTGATGGGAGCGAGCGGCTGTGCCACCGTGTCCAACCTGGTCCACGGTACGCCCACGACCGACGAGGTCGTCCGGCTCACCGAGGCTCGGGACTACGACCGGGCCCTGGCCGTCCTGGAACGGCTGCGCCAGGAGGCGCCGGACAGCTCCCTCTTTGTGGAAATGGAGTCTGATATCCGGACCGAGGCTGAGCGGGACACCCGTGAAGA
>CAYUVJ010000029.1:0-12518 GCA_964447955.1 uncultured Gemmatimonadota bacterium | reverse complement strand
CGCCGAGAAAGAGCAGATGGGGGACTGGGAGGGTGCTCGGGAAACCCTGCGGGAGGCCCGCAGACATTATTCTGGAAGCGACTCCCTGGCCTCGGCCATCAACGGGCACGAGGCTCGCCGCGAAGCGCTCGCCCGGACGGTCGAGACCCGGCTGGCCCTCTTCCGGGCCCGGGGACTCCTGGCCGAACTGCCCCGGCTCGAGGAGCTGCGCCGGGTCCGCTACGAAGACCGCGGTCTGCGCCGCCGCCTGGAGGACACCCGTGAGGAACTCCAGGACCTGCACGAGGTCCTCATCCGCACCTCCGAGGAATCGCTGGCAGAGGGGCGGACGGAGATGGCCGACGAGTATCTGACCGAGGCCGCTCGGATCAATCCCTCCCGGGTGGTCATGGCCGCCCTGGAGCAGCTGCGCCGCCCCGAGCCGGTTCCCGAACCGCCGGCCCCCGAGCAGGCGGTGCGGGGTGAGGTGGTACGGCCGGTCACTCTGGCCCGGCCCCGTCCGGTCCAGCCCGATCCGAAGGAACTCGCCGCCCGGGCGCTCGAGGCCGCCCAGGAGGCCTTCAGCCGCAACGACCTGCCGCTGGCCCGCAACCATCTCGACCGGGCCGAACAGCTCGACCCCGACAACGAACAGGTCCTCCGTCTCAAGGTCGAACTCCAGAGCCGGGTGGCCGGACAGGTCACCCGGCTGGACGAGGCGGGACGGCGGGCTTACGTGGGCGGGCACTACGAGACGGCGGCCGAGGATTGGAAGCGGGCGGCTGAACTCGAACCGGGCAACGAATCGATCCGTCAGCAACTGGAGCGGGTGGAGAGGGTGCTGGAGAACCTGCGCCGGCTGCGCGGTGAAGAGGTCCGACCGCCGCCGAAGTTCAGCTTGGTCCCTGGCTTCGACCGACGAGTAGCGGGTCCGTCCGGCTGACGGTCCCGGAGGCTGGATGGTATTAAAAGAAGGGTCGTGTCAGAATCCCGTCATCCCCATCTAATGAACGAGGAACCGTCATGCGCCGTCTGATCCCCGTCCTGTTCTTCATCGTGACCGCCGTTGCCACCACGCCGGCCTGCGCCCAGACCCGGGCCGCCCGCCGGCCGGAGATGATGCCCCGGACCGGGGCGATGTCCATGGTCGCACCTCAGGTCGATCCGGCCCTCTTCCAGGGGCTGGAATACCGCCTGGTCGGGCCCTCCCGGGGAGGCCGGAGCACCACCGTCACCGGGGTGCCCTCCCAGCCCAACACCTTCTACATGGGCGTGGCCAGCGGCGGGCTCTTCAAGACCACCGACGGCGGAGAGAGCTGGTTCCCGGTCACCGACGGCCAGGTCCCGCTGGGTTCCACCGGATCGGTGGCGGTGTCCGACTCCGACCCCGAGGTCGTCTACCTGGGGACTGGCTCGGACGGGGTGCGCAGCAATGTCTCCACCGGACGCGGGGTCTACCGGAGCGCCGATGGCGGGGTCACCTGGAGCTTCGCCGGTCTCTACGAGGCCGGGCAGATCGGAGCGGTGCGCATCCACCCGACCGATCCCAACACCGTCTGGGTGGCGGCCAACGGCAACATCTTCCGTAACAATCCGGAGCGGGGGGTGTTCAAGACCACCGACAGCGGCCGGACCTGGCGTCACGTCCTGGCCCATTCCGACAGCATCGGGGCCATGGACGTCGAACTCAAGCCGGGGGACCCGAATACCGTGTACGCCTGGATGTCCCGGCTCGAACGCAAACCCTGGACCATCATCAGCGGCTCTCGGGTGGGCGGCTTCTTTAAGAGCACCGACGGGGGGGAGACCTGGCGGCAGGTCCGCACCGGCCTGCCCGCGGAGCTGATCGGCAAGGGCAACCTGGCCGTCACCGCGGCCAACCCCGAGCGTATCTACGCCCTCATCGAGGCCGCACCAGGGGGCGGGCTCTACCGCTCCGACGACAGCGGGGAACACTGGCAGCAGGTCAACGACCAGGGCTCGATGATCCAGCGGCCGTTCTATTACACGACCCTGGGAGCTGACCCGACCGACGCCGACGTGGTCTACGCGGGGGCCGAGGGATTCTACAAGTCGACCGACGGGGGGGTGACCGTGCGCACCCTGCGCACCCCCCACGGCGACAACCACGACATCTGGGTCAACCCCGACGACGGCCGTATCCTGGTCCAATGCAACGACGGGGGGGCCAACGTCTCCTTCGACGGGGGACAGACCTGGTCGACCCAGATGAACCAGCCGACCGCCGAGATATACGGTGTTTGGGTGGACGACGCCTTCCCCTACCAGCTCTACGGCGCCCAGCAGGACAACTCCACCCTCATCATCTCCAGCCTGGCCGATCCCTATGATCTGGAGGCCTGGCGCACCGGACCGGGCTGCGAGACCGGACCCATCATGCCGCACCCGGCCGACCCGAACATCGTCCTGGGCTCCTGCAAGGGGAAGTTCGTGTGGATGAACCTGGCCACCGGGCAGTCCAAACCCTACTGGGTCGGGGTCGAATCGCTCTACGGGATGCCCACCAACGAGCTGATCTACCGCATCCAGCGGGTGGCCCCCATGGAGACCTCACCCCACGATCCCGACGTGATCTATTACGGCACTCAGTACGTCCACCGGACCCGCGACCTGGGGGTCAACTGGGAGCGCATCAGCCCCGACCTGACCTGGAACCCCCCGCAGCACCAGGGCATCAGCGGGGAGCCCATCACCCGGGACATGACCGGTGAGGAGATCTACAGCACCCTCTACACCATCCGGGAGTCGGTGCTGGAGCCCGGGGTCATCTGGGTGGGGGCCAACGACGGTCCCTTCCACGTCACCCGGGACGACGGCCGGACCTGGACCGACATAACCCCCCCCGACCTCGCTTTGGGGGGACGGGTGCAGTTCATCGACCCCTCTCCCCACCGGCCCGGCTCGGCCTACTACGCGGTCTACCGATACCTGCTGGGCGACTTCCATCCCTACCTCTACCGGACCGACGACTACGGCCGTACCTGGACCCTGCTGACCGACGGCACCAACGGCATCCCGGCTGACTGGCCGACCCGGGTGGTGCGTGAGGACCCCGACCGGGAGGGCCTGCTCTACGCCGGGACCGAGTTTGGGCTCTTCATCAGTTTCGACAACGGTGCGCATTGGCAGCCCTTCCAGCTCAACCTGCCCAACGTGCCGGTCACCGACATCAAGGTGCACCACCAGGACCTGGTCGTCTCCACCCAGGGGCGGGCCTTCTGGATACTGGACAACATCACTTCCCTGCACCAGATCGGGGCCGATACCGCGACCGATCAGATCGTCCTCTATCCGCCGCGGCCGGGCTACCGCACCCGGGTCGGGGCGAACATCCTGGGACCCAACTTCGAGTACTACCTGCCGGCCGGCACGACCGGTCCGGTCACCCTCGAGGTGCTGGAACCCTCGGGTGCGCTGGTGAACCGCTATGTGAGCGTGGGTACTGCCGGGGTGGGGCAGGCTCAGCCCCAAGGGGCGCGTGGGGGGCAGGCTCCGATGATGGGCGGACGTTTCGCCCGGGGCGGCCGGACCGCACCCGTCACGGCAACGACCGGTCACAACCGCTATGTCTGGGACATCCGGGACGAGGCGGGCCTGTCGGTTCCGCCCGGGGCCTACCAGGTCCGGCTCACGGTGGCCGGGCAGACCCTGACCCGGCCTTTCGAGGTCCGGATCGATCCGCACCTCGCGGCCGAGGGACTCACCCCGGCCGACCTGGTGGAACTCTACGAACACAGCCAGCGGATGCGGGACCTGGTCAGCGAGGTCAACGCCCTCAACACCCGGGTGCGACAGGCCCGGGAGCGCCTGACCGGGGCCACCGGGGCGGCAGCCGACACCCTGGCCCGGCTGGAGGAGATCGCCCGGGTGCTGGAGACCGAACCGGTCCGCTACGGCCGGCCCGGCCTGCAGGCCCAGGTCAGCTACCTGAACGGCGCCGCCGGCCGAACCGACCAGAAGCTCGGCAGGGAAGTGATCGCCCGCTACGAACAGCTTCGGGAGGAGGTTGCGGCGGCCCGTGTTAGGATCGAGCGGGTGCTGGGTTCGGGAGGTTGATAATGCCCTCCCGCCCGAAGGTGTTCCTGCAGGAAGGCTGGGTGATTGCGAACCATATCCTGGTCTCGTTCCACGTGGCCTTCATCTCCTCGGTGCTCGCTCTTCCGCCCACGGAGGTCCTCAAGGGCGAGGTGCTGAGGTTCATCTTCGTCAGCCCCGAGACGATCGTCTCGGGGCTCTTCATGTACATCAGCTTCCACACGGCCGTAGCACTCCACGAGATGGGGCACTGGAAGACGGCGGCCAGGCTGAATGCGCTCAACGATGCATCCCAGCAGAGGGCGGTGGAGATCCTGCGCGCGGCGCCTCTCCGGCGTTGGCTCGGGCTCCTTCGGGTGTTCGCCCTCACACCGTACGGCAAGGCGCCCGGAATCAAGGTTGAGAAGCTCAACTACTACCCCGACGCCCCCTATAACCTGGCCGTTGCCGCCGCAGGTCCCCGTGCGAGCCGCAACGTCGCCCTCATCACCCTCCCTCCCGCCGCGCTCCTGCTCGCCGCCGGACTTTCCCTGGATCTCCCGGTCACGATCTACGCCGGTCGACTCCTGCTCGGAATCGGTATCGTCTGCCTCCTCGATTTCCTGCTCGCCGACCGGGGCAAGTATAAGGAGTTCCATCAACGCGAGCGCCGCGCCGCGGCCAAGGCGGCCGCCGTCAAGAAGGAGGCTGCCTGGTGGGAACGCACGGTCGAGGCGCGCCACCGTATGCTGACCGGCCGCATCGAGGAGGTCACCCACCCCTCGCTGGGGCCGGTGACCGCACCCTGGCAGTTCCGCAACTGCGGCATGGGCGGCCGTCACACCGAAAAGGAATACCCCGAGTCGAACATCAGCATGCAGGAGGCGATGTTCCTCATCCTCGGGGCGCGGGACTATCAGGAAGCCCAGGAGATGACGGTGCGTCTCCAGAACCGCCTCAAGGAGATCATCGAGAAGGCGGAAGGCTGCCGGGTGATGGGCATCGGCCTGGAAGGTGGCATCGCTCCCTATATCGAGCGCGGCCCCTTTCCGCTGCCGGAAGTCAGACTCTGGGCCATGATGAAACAGACGATCGAGGAGTGTGGCTACCGTCCCGGTATCGACGTGGCGATCGCTCTAGACCCGGCCATGAACGAGTTGGAGATCGCCTATCGTGAGCACAACAACGTCCCAGACTCTGTCGGGATGTATCTCTTCTGGCGAGACAAGGCGCTCGCCGTGCTCGACCGGGACGGCGTCCTCGACCTCTATACCAAAGCCATCCGGGACTACGACATACCGATCCTCTCCATCGAGGACGGATTCTCGGAGAACGATTTCGAGGGCTGGCGAAGGCTTCTGTCCGAGCTGGGCGACCGGGTGTTCATCATCGGCGACGACTTGGTGACCACCAACGATAAGACGATCGAACTGGCTTCCAAAAAGGGACTCATCAACACGTCACTCATCAAAGCCAACCAGATCGGGACACTCTACGAGACGATCCTGGCCATGCTCGTGGCCCTCGGCAAGGGTCAGGAACTGGTCGTGTCGCACCGTTCCAAGAGCCCCAACGACGACATGGAGGCGCAGATCGCGCTGGCGGTCAATGCGCTGGGACTGAAGGCGGGGGGTGGTGCCAACACCGAGCGCCTGATCAAGTACCACGCCGTAACCGAGTACATGCAACGCGGAGTCGGTGAAGGCGAGACGGGAGGCGTCAACCCCGATCAGAAGCCGGTTGTGCATTCCATGTACGCCTACGAGGAGCCGACGAACGCCGGAGTGCCGACGGTGGGGGCGACCGTCGAGTTCCTGCTGCCGGATGCCGGTGTCCGGCTGCGGTTCCGGGGGGCGACACCGCTGGGGACCTCGGCCGGCAGCGGCGAGGCCATCCACCTGGTCGATTCCACCATCGAGGGGGCGGAGTACCGCGAGGTCATCAACCGGCACCGTCCACTCTTCGAGGAGATCGAGCCGGGCGTGTTCGCGTTCCTGAAGAGCGTGGACGACGAGCAGGTCAGGGGACAGGACGACGAGGATCTGGAGCAACTCTACCATCGCTCGCAGCGCTATGACGGCAAGGGATGCCTCACCGCCGTCGAGAACGTGAGCACGGTGATCGCCCCGGCCTTCGCGGATCGCAGTGTCACGGCGATGACCCTAAAGGACATCGACCGCACCCTGCTCTCACTCGAACTCCATGTCGCCGGGCGGCGGGGCAAGATCGGGGATGCGGCCACGGCAGACGAGCGCATCCAGGTGATGCAGCGCAAACAGAACCTCGGCATGAACGCCATACTGTCGGTGTCGCTGGCCATGGCGCGGGGTATCGCCCACCTGCGGGGGCTGGATCTCTTCGAACTGCTCCGTGAAGAGGTTTATTTGATCGTGGAGAAACTCGCCCTCGACCACGGTGTGAAGATCGGTGGGAGCACCTTCGCCGACTACACCGGGGCGTTGCGCCAGGTGAACGACCTGCTCGAATCGCAGGGCAGGAAGCTCTACGTCGAGCTGCGTGAGCTGACCGGCCTCTACGAGGAGGCCGGAGCGGGCCCCGAGACCGGCGGCATCGAGCGTGGATCGGGAGATTTCGTCCCGCCGTCGGCGCTCGACCTGGTCGATGGGATCCTGCCGCGGCTGGACGATGACTACCGGAACAACGCCCACCACGGTCTGCGGCATACCCGCGACCTGCTCGTGCGGGCGGCGGGACTCGCGGACAGTCTCGGTGTCCGAGATGAGGTGGACTGGCCGGTGCTGGCGGCGGCCATCACGCTCCACGACCTCGCCTCGACCAGAGCCGATCACAGCGAGCTCGGCGCCAGCGCCGCACAGGAAGTCCTGGCTGCTACCGACCGACTCTCGGAGGCGGAGATCGAACGTGTGAAAGAGGCCATCCGCCTGCATCAGGACCGTTCAGAGAGAGGTGCCGGGTTGCGGGCCGACGCGGGCATCGAGGCGCAGATCCTGTACGATGTCGACCAGCTGGATGCCTTCGGTGTCAAGGGTGTCTACCGCTATGTCGCGGTGTGGAGCCAGCGTGGCGCATCGCCTGATGGGATCCTGGATGATGCAAGAGAGCGTAACCGCAGTCTGACCTTCGAGGAGAGCCGGGAACTCGCCACCTCCGATTACGCCTACACGGAGTCGTTCTTCCAGAAGCTGGCCGACGAGGATCACCCCACCGGATCCCTGCGCGGGGCGACGGGCGTTGTCGACTGGGTGGGAGAGAACGCGACCAGCGATCCCGTCGCGCTGTCCGACAGTGCCCTCGCCGCACTGCCGAAGGAATCCGCCGACAACGAGGTCGCTTTCGTCGCCGACTTCTTCATGGCACTCCGGGCGATCTACGTGGAGGAAGAAGAGCCCGCCGGTGTCACCGGCCCTCCGCCGGCGACGGTCGCGTCACCGCCGCCGGCACTGACCGGCATGGAGACGGAAGAACTGTCGGCGCTCCACAGGCGGCTCTTCCACGCCTACCGCGACGATTCCGACAGCGTGACCTGCCACGAGGTGCTGCTCTCCTACGTCGTGTTCAAGCAACGGATCGCCCGGCGGACGCAGGGCTTCGGGATCGCTAATAACCGGGTCTTCATCACCCCGGATCGGATGTTCATCCCCTATCTCATCGGCGAGACGCTGGCCGTGTACGAAGTCGACAACGAGGTCAACCGATCGATCTTCGAACGACACCTCCACCACGGCACCATCATCACCGATGCCCTGGTCAAGCGTCTGGCCGGGTTCGACGGGCAACCCATCGATCTGGAATACGAACTCTTCGAGTTCGATGAACACCGTGCCACTCCGGTGAACGTTACGATGATCCGGGACATGGTGGAGCAGCTCAAGAGCGTCAACAAGAGCGCGAATCGGAACCAGGCCGTCTACGTACTGCGGATCCTGGTAGCCCGGTTGAGTGTGTTCTCATTCAAACTCTACCTGACCGCCAAGAACCTCCGGTCGGAGGTCCATAACCTGCTCAAGGAGCTCATCCGGTTCGTCAACGCGCCGCTCTCCGCCCGTCTCCCCTTCCTGGTCCGCATGCTCGTGCGTGACATCGCCGTCGTCGTGACCCGTCCCAGGCTGATCGACCGGTTATGGAACGACACGATCGACTTGGCCGAGATCCATGTGCGCGGGAGCGAGATCGTCAACGAACTGCGGCGCAGTTCCCACCATGCCGTGGGGCGCTACACCCTGCGGCTGGCGCAGGCGTACGCGACCTACCTGGAGACCGGGGAGACGGACGAACTCGCCGCGGTCGGTTTCTCGAATCCGTCGCCGGCCGACGAAGAGGCGCGCAAGCGCGATCAGCCCAGGATTATCACCAACCGGATCGTCGACAACCTCGGACAGCTGCTGGGCAGTTCGGAGACGATCGCCCGCATCCGGGACTGGCAGAGCGAGTCCGAGGCGACCCTTTTCCGTTGCGAATTCGGCCAGGACATGGCCGACGAGATGGAAGCCGTGATCGAGGCTCTCCACGGGGGGAAACGCTGGGTGTTCTATCACCACCTCCGGATCATCAAGGGCCGCATTCTCACTTTCTCAGGCCATATGAACGAAGCCGGCCGGTTCGTCGAACGGCTCGACCAGCTGCTCTCCCTGAGACCGGACGAAGACGACTTCGTCCCCGATCAGGCCGAGACCGAACTGCGCGACATTGTTGGATCGTTCACTTCACTCGCTCGAACCTTGTACCAGGATGGATTGTTCGACGCGCTGGGAGAACTCATCACAGCTTTCACCGACCGCGAGTTCTATCCGTCGTTCAAGAGCATATCGCGTCTGCGCAAGAACATTCGCAACATCCTCGACCAGCGGGCCTTTCCGGAGCAACGCCTGCTGCTCATAAAGCTCGATTGTCTGCTGGAGGAGATGGGCTACATCGCGTTGCGGAACGTCGCCAGCGAGTATACCGAGAAGGGGACCGATTTCCTGCAGTGCCTGGACATCATCTGCGAGTGCGCGCTCAACCTCACCCACGATGGGCTGCACTCCCGCCAACTCTCCGACCTGACGTCGATGCTGTGCGACCCCAACAAGACGTACGCCGAGGTACGCAACATCGTCGAGCAGATCCACCGCAACTACCACCACATCCTGCAGCGGGTCATAGCACCCTTCGAGATGCTCCAGGACGAGATGCAATTCGATGAAGAAGAGCTGCGGACGGTGTTGGCCAACATGCAGCGGTACATGCACGATCTCAACAGCACCGCGTACTTCACCGACATCGCCCGCACCTATATCGACGAAATCGTGGAGGATCACGACCTCACGGTCGGAGGCGAAGCCCCGAGGCTGGGCGATCCCTTCGACATCGTCCATCTCTCCCATACCGACGCTGTCAGGAGCCGGGTCGAGTCGAGCGAGCCCGGGGAGAACCTCCGCTGCCGGTATGGCGGCAAGGGCTCCGGTCTCGTCTACATCAGCTACCAGAGGATCCCGACGCGGGACGGGTTCATCTTCCCGACCACGCTCGGACAGAGCGACGCCCTTGATGAGGACGCCGAGAGATTCGAGCATGAGCTCATCCAACACGTACGGATACTGGAGGGCGACATCGAGCGGCGTGACGGCATCGCCCGGATCTTCGGGGACCCCGAGCGGCCGTTGTTGCTCGCCGTCCGGGGAGGGTCGGTCTTCTCCATGCCCGGGATGCTCTCGACGGTGCTCTTCGTCGGCATGAACGACGAGATCGCCGCCGCCATGGCCAGCGAGGACCCCTGGTGCGCCTACGATTCCTACCGCCGCTTCCTCGCCCAGTATGCTCAGGCTGTCTGGAACCTCGATGTGGAATCGTACGACGTGGTGGAGGAGACCAAGCGCCGCTACCAGGTCGCCTACAAGTACGACCTGCCGTGGGAGGGCATGCAGGAGATCGCCGAAGCGACCAAGCGCCTCATCGAGCGGGAAAGACACGGCACGGCCCTCGAGGAGGCCTTGAGCGATCCCTTCAAACAGCTGCGCACTTCGGTCAAAGCCGTCCTGGATTCCTGGAACGACGAATCCGCCCGCCGATATCGCCGGATGAAGGGGATCTGCGATTCCTGGCACACGGCCGTCATCATCCAGGAGATGGCCCAGGGCAATCGCAAGGCTGAGGCGATCCGGCCAGGTATGGATGAGACCCGCACCTCCCTGACCGGTGTCATCCCGCACACGAGAGTCATTGATCTGGGGGTACGGGAACTCGTGGGCGACTTCAAGTTCTCGGCCGCCGGTGAAGACTTGGTGGGGGGCGTGACGAAACCCACTTCGTTCCATGCCATCGAGGAACTCTCCTCGTACATGCCGATGCTCAATCGGCGTCTACGGCACAACGTGGCCAAACTGCGCCGTTTCATGGGCACGGATCAGGACATCGAGTTCACCGTCGAGTGCGGGGTGCTGAGCATCCTGCAATCGCGGGCGGCCGAGATCGGCAAGAATGACCGCGAGGCGGCTTTCGTCGATGCCGGCGTGGAGGCGGCGCACGGGATCGGCATAAGAGGGACCGCCTTCCGCGGCCTGGTGGTCTTCGATGAGAAGGACCTCGAAGCGCTGGCCGGCGAGGATCTTTCGGTGCGGGACGACGTGGACGGCAGCCTGGTGATCCTCGACAACCCGGCACCGGAGAACATCCCCCTGATCCTGTCGGCCGATGCGCTCCTGACCGCCCGAGGTGGCTCGACTTCCCATGCCGCCATCTCGATCAACGGCGTCCAGGGAAGGGATTACACCGCGGTGATGGGCGCGACCGGGCTCAGGGTGAATGCCCGGAAGCACGAGGCAACGATTGCAGGCAAGGACGGAGAAGTACTGTTCACGATCCACCGGGGCGATGTCGTTTCCATCCACGGCTCGACGGGGTCCGTCTATGTGGGATCCCGCCGGCTGATCCATGCCTGAGTCGGCGTGTCGATAGAGTAGGCCTCTACTTCACCCGGGTGGCCCTGGTGATCGGGACCGGTTCCCGCAGGTACTGGCCGCCGTCGGGTTCCAGCGCCTGGATGAGGCGGACCACGGCCATGCTCTCCACCACCCGGCCGAAGGCGGCGAAGCCCTGGCCGTCGGGGTTGCGGCGGCCGCCGAAGTCGAGCTCGGGCTGGTCCCCGATGCAGATGAAGAACTCCGAGGAGGCGGTCCCGGGACGGCTGCGGGCCATCGAGAGGGTGCCGTCCCGATGCCGGAGTCCGGTCGCCGCGGTCGTCTCGTGCGCGATCGGCGGGACCCGCTGCTCGGGCGGCAGACGGCGCACGCCCCCCTGGACCACCTCGATCCGCACCTCGTCGTCGGGCTGGTTGTCCAGCCGGACCACCCGGTAGAACGAGGCTTCGGCGAAGAGTCCCTCGTCTGCGTAGTGCAGGAAGTTGGCTGCGGTGACCGGGGCCCGCTCGGGGTAGACCTCCACCTCGATGACCCCCAGCGGGGTCTCCAGGCGGACCCGCGGGGGGTTTCGACCGCAGCCGACCGGAAGCAGAGAGAGCAGGGCGGTCAGGACGACGAGGAGGGGAGCGACGCGCCCGGGATGGATCCGCAGGCGCGCCGTCCGTTGACTGTGTCTCACGGCGCCGGTGGCGGGCCACCCTGACCGCCGCGGTTCCCGCCGCCGCTGGTCTGGTAGCGGCTCAGTTCCCGCTCCTTCACCAGGTAGGAGCGTCCCTCGACCATCCAGTCGGGCGCCGGTTCCCCCTTCAGGTAGTGGTCGAAGAAGGCCCGCATCCGGGTCTGGAAATCGATCTGGTTGCCCAGCCGTCGCAGGCCGTGTCCCTCCCCCGGGTAGGAGAGGAAGATGATCGGTTTGCCCAGAAAGCGGCAGGCGTTGTAGAGCTCGATCCCCATCAGGTACTCCACCGTCGGGTCGGCCCCGCCGTGCAGGTAGAGCAGGGGGGTGTCCATGTCCTGCACCTTGTAGATCGGCGACTGGCTCTCGTAGAGCTCGTAGTCGTCGTAGGGGCTGACTCCGTAGCGTCCCTGGCCGTGGATGTCGTACTGGTGGTTGTTCTGGCCGTTGCCGGTGAAGAGGATGTTGAACTCGAAGATCAAGTCGATGGGCGCCGCCCCGGCGGTGATGGCCGCGAACCGCTTCGAGCGGGTGGCGATGAAGGTGGCCCCGCCGCCGCTGTAGGAGTGGCCGTGCAGACCGATGCGGGCCGGATCGGCGTAGCCCAGCTCGATGACCTTGTCCACGGCCGCCTCGACGCACTCCAGCATGTCGCTGTGAGAAGTCCCCCCGCGGAAGTGGACATCGGGCTGCATGACCAGGTAGCCGTTGCTCACATACCCCGCGAAGTTCGGGCTGGAGCGGTAGCCCGGGGTGGTGTAGCGGTGCAGGTTCTGGGAGTTCTTCTCGTAGAACTGCACCAGCATCGGGAGCTTCTGCCCCTGCCGCCAGGTGTCGGGGATGCCCAGCCAGCCCTGCAGGCGGACCCCGTCCCGGTTGGTGTAGTCGAACAGGATGCTGTGCCCCCAGACGTACTCGGCCTGCTGCGGGTTGGCGTCGGTGATCCGTCG
>CAYUVJ010000028.1:0-13140 GCA_964447955.1 uncultured Gemmatimonadota bacterium | reverse complement strand
CTCCCCCCGCTCCGAGCGCTTCTGGCTGATGCTGTACGAGGTCTCGGCCACCTGGACGCTCTTCTCCAGCACGTCCAGCCGGCGCATGGCGCTCTCCACGGCGTTGATGCGGTCGATCACGTCCCGGCGCAGGTTCTCCTCGGACTCCGAGATCTGCCGTTCCTGGGTGCGCATCGAGGCGATCTGTTGCTGGACCATGGCCGAGTTGCGGCCCCAGTCGAAGAGCGGGATGGAGACCGAGAGGCTGATGTTGGTGTTGGGGCTCCGGTTGTCGGGGTCTAGTCCGGCCGAGATATGGTCACTCCAGGAATCCGCGGGCCCCAGGCCGCCCAGGGTGGAGTTCCCCCGCAGGTCGTAGCCCAGGCTCATCTGCAGGTTGGGCCGCCCGTTGCTGATGGTCGACTGCAGGCTCATCTCGCTCTGCTCCAGCGCGATCTGGGCCACCCGGATGTCGGAGCGGTTGGCGAAGGCGAGCTCCAGCGCCCGGTCGACGTCGACCGTGATGGCGGTGAAGGTGAGTGAGGCGTCCACCCAGACCCGGGTCTCCAGCGGCAGGCCGATCAGCCGGTTGAAGGCGAACATCTGGCGCTGGTGGGTGTTCTTGGCCGTCTCCAGACCGTCCAAGTCCTGCCCCCGGCGCACTTCCAGCCGCAGCATGTCCACCTCGGCGATCAGGCCGGCCTGGTACTTGCGCAGACCGGTCTGGTAGTTCAGCTCGCTCTGGCGGAACGACTCGGCCCGCAGCTCCAGGGTCCGCTGCTGGCGGAAGAGCTGGTAGAACTGGTTGGTGACCTGGTTGATGCGCTGCAGCTCGTTCTGGGTGTAGGAGCGCTGCAGTTCCTCGAAGGCCAGCTGGGCGCTGCGCAGGCGCCCCCTGATGTCGTTGTACTGGAAGAGGGGCTGGGTGTAGCGAATCCCCACGCTGGGCTGGAACGAGCGGTTCTCCGAAGTGCTCCCCGAGGGGAGCTCGTTGAAGTTGTCGTTGGCCGACGTGCTCGTGCTCAGCGTGATCCGGCCGTTGGTGATGAGCGGCTGGATCACGTTGAGGCTGGCCGAGGCGTTGGTCTGGCCGTTGCGCAGGTAGTAGATCTCGTCCACTATCAGCTGGGCGTTGATGCCCTGCCGGATGCTGGGCAGGGTACCATCGAAGGTGACCTGGGTCTTGAGCGCCCGCTGGGCCGCCTCCAGGCTGTAGGAGGAGCGCAGGAAGTTCTGCTTGAGCTGGAAGACGCTGAACGACTGGTCCAGGGAGAACAGGATGGTCTGGTTGAGCGAGAGCACCTGCTCGGCATCCTCCTGGGTGAAGATGTCGACCTGGATCTCGGGGATGGTCTGGATGGTCGGTGTCGGCGGCTGCTGGGTCACCTGCGCGTACGCCCCGGCCGGGAGCGCCGCGCTCAGCAGGAGGATCATCAGGGCCGTCGTGGGGAGGGACCGGATGCGGTGCATATGGTACTCGTCCTTTCCTGGATGGGTCATCTGCACGGACTGCACGTTGTCGCTCCCTTTAGACACCTACGTCGTCCCGGGCCTTGGGTTCGATTTTACATACCGTTCATTTACTTCATCAACGAACAGGAGGGACCTGCGGTTTAGACTAATACGACTCCGGGGAGCCGGGTTTTCGCCGCTGTGGGACGAGTCTCGATGTCCGGCCGGTCCGTCGAGTCCGGCCGTGGGTGAAAAGGCTTTGTGACCTTCAAGGCCCGCGATGTACATTCCCGGCGTGCTCCCGGGTGGTCGTCCCGGCCGCTGTTGACGCGGCCACGGGGACGAGGCGAGCCGGCCTGTGGAGCGAACCCAGGGATACACCATGGATCAAGATCTCATCGCGCTGGGAATCCTTGTGCTCGTAGCAGCCGGCATCTGCGCCGGGATGCTGGCGGTCCCCCGTCTGCTCGGTCCCCGGGGCTCGGGCGAAGAACTCCTGGATGTGTTCGAATGCGGCGTGCCGCTCAAGGACGTGGGCCAGCGCCGCCTCCAGGTGAAGTTCTACCTGGTCGCCCTGGTCTTCATCGTCTTCGACGTGGAGACGGTCTTCCTGTTCCCCTGGGCGGTCCTCTTCCGTGACTTCATCGCCGCCGGCCAGGGTCTCTTCGTCTTCCTCGAGATGCTCTTCTTCCTGGCCGTGCTCACCCTGGGACTGGTCTACGTCTGGCGCAAGGGAGGGCTGGAATGGGACTAGCCTCCCTCTTCGGCGACAACGTCCTGGCCGGCAAACTCGCCGACCTGGTCGCCTGGGGACGCAAGTACAGTCTCTGGCCGACCCCGTTCGCCACCGCCTGCTGTGGCATCGAGTACATGTCGGTGATGGCCAACCGTAACGACCTGGGCCGGTTCGGCGCCGAACGCCAGTCGTTCAGCCCCCGCCAGGCCGACATGCTCATCGTCATCGGCACCATCTGTCTGAAAACCAAGCCGGTCCTGCTCAAGATCTGGGAGCAGATGCCCGAGCCGAGATGGTGCATCTCGATGGGGGCCTGCGCCTCCTCGGGGGGGATGTTCGACGTCTACAGTGTGGTCCAGGGGGTCGACGACTTCATCCCGGTGGACGTGTTCGTGCCGGGATGCCCCCCCCGCCCCGAGATGCTGCTGCACGCCCTGGTGCTGCTCCAGGAGAAGATCCAGGGTCGCGAGGGTATCGGTCACGAGTCCCGGATGTGGGTCCGCCGCGAGGTCCAGGCCGAGATCAACCGGGAGTGGGCCGCCCGGCAGGCCGAGCAGACCGAACGACTGCGGGCCGCCGGGAAGACGGTGGTGCCCATACCCGGCCTGGAAGGTCCGGAGGGCGCATGAACACGCCGGAGACCTACACCAGCACCGTCGCCGACCGGCCCGACCGGCCGCTCGAGGAGTGGGAACAGCTCACCCTCGACGCGGTCCAGGACCAGGCCGGTCCGTATCTCATCGATCTGCGGGTCGGTCCCGACATGCCGGTCTTCCTCATCAAGCCGGAAGGGATCCGGGAGGTCGCCCGGGCCCTTCGCCGGCCGGCCGAGGGGATCTCCTTCGCCTTCCTGCTGGATGTGACCGCGGTCGATTACAGCCTCCACCATCAGCCCCATCCGGCCCGCTTCGGGGTGGTCTGGCATTTCCTGGACCTGGCCCGCGGACGCCGGGTGCGGGTGAAAACCTACCTGGCCGAGGGACAGAGCGTCCCCAGTCTGACCTGTGAGTATGCCGCCGCCGTCTGGGCCGAACGCGAGGTCTGGGACATGATGGGCATCCCTTTCAGCGGGCACCCCAACCTGATCCGGATCCTGATGCCCGACGATTACGAGGGGCACCCCCAGCGCAAAGACTTCCCCATCTTCGGGCCCGACCGGGCCAAGCGCATCACGGGCGAGATGCAGGGCAACAAGCCGCTGGTCTCGTGGAAGGAGCTGCACGAGCTGTGAACCGGAGCCCGGCATGACCCACCGCACCGACCGCGAGCGCCTGCGCGAGCTCGAGGCCAGCGCCCTGCACTGGGAGTCGGTCCCGCCGGAGATCGGGCTCTACGAGGAGGAGGCCCAGTCGGACCGCCAGATCCTCAACCTGGGGCCCTACCACCCGGCCATGCACGGGGTGCTCCACAACGTGGTCACCCTGGAGGGAGAGAAGATCGTCGATGTGGACCCCCACATCGGCTTTCTGCACCGGGCCTTCGAGAAGCTGGGGGAGTCGTACTCCTACACCCAGTTCCTGACCTGCTGCGACCGCATGAACTACGTCTCGTCCCCCATGAACGACGTGGGCTGGCTGGTGGCGGTCGAGGAGATGATGGGTCTGGAAGTCCCCAAGCGGGCCCAGTACGTACGCACCATCATCGTGGAACTCTCCCGCATCATGGACCACCTGGTCTCGATGGGCATCATGGGGGTCGACCTGGGCGCCTTCACGGGCTTCCTCTGGTTCTTCGAGGAACGGGAGCGCCTCTACCAGCTGCTGGAGAAGCAGACCGGGGCCCGGCTGACCACCACCTTCGGGCGGATCGGGGGGCTGGAACACGACATCGTCCCCGACTTCGTGGACGACGTGCGGACCTTCGTGAAGCGCTTCCCCAAGACCTGGAACGACTTCGATGTGGTCCTGAGCCGCAACCGCATCTTCATGGACCGCACCCAGGGAGTCGGACCCATCTCGGCCGAGAAGGCGCTGGCCTACGGCTTCACCGGCCCCAACCTGCGCGCGGCCGGGGTGGGCTACGACGTGCGCAAGGCCAGCTCCTACCTGTGCTACGACGAGTTCGACTTCGAGGTCCCGTTGGGCGAACAGGGGGACTGCTGGGACCGCTACACGGTACGCATGCGGGAGATGCTGCAGAGTCTGAGGATCGTGGACCAGGCGGTGGAGAACATCCCCGAGGGGCCCTGGTGCGTCCAGGACCCCAAAGTGGCCCTGCCCGACAAGAAGGACGTGTACACCAAGATGGAGAGCATGATCCATCACTTCAAACTGATCATGCACGGGGTGCGTCCACCGGTCGGGGAGTTCTACCGCGGCACCGAAGCAGCCAACGGAGAACTGGGCTTCTTCATCGTCAGCGACGGAGGGGGCAATCCCTACCGGGTCCACGTGCGCCGCCCCTGTTTCTACTATTACAGCGCCATCCGCGAACTGCTGGTGGGCGGGTCCATCTCTGACGCCATCGCGGTGATCTCGAGCCTCAATGTGATCGCCGGGGAACTCGACTGCTGATGCCGCCCGCCTTCTCCGAGACGACCCGCCGGGAGATCGCCCGGCTGCGGGAGGCCTTCCCCGATCACCACAGCCTGCTCATCCCGGTGCTCGAGCTGGCCCAGGAGGAGTTCGGTCACCTCTCGACCGAGGTCCTGACGCTGGTCGGATCCGAACTGGGTCTGCCGACCGCCCAGGTGGCCGGGGTGGCGACTTTCTACGACAACCTCTTCACCGCCCCGAAGGGGCGTTACGTGATCCGGGTCTGCGGCACCCTCTCCTGCCGGCTGGCCGGGGCCGGCGAGGTGATCGACCGCTTCCGTGAATTACTGGGCGTCGAGCCGGGCCAGACGACCCCGGACGGGCTGATCACCCTGAAGACCGTGGAATGCCTGGCCTGCTGCGGGACCGCTCCCGGGGTGATGGTGGACGACGACTACTTCGAATCCTTCCGGCCCGAGAACTGTGAGCGCGTGGTGGCCGCCCTGCGGGACGGCCGGGTCCCCGAGGGGGGCTCCGGGGTCCCGGGCGGTGAGGTCACCGACCCGGCGGAATCGGCCCGATGAGCGCCGACCGCATCCGCACCCTGGAGGGCCGGCCCCCCATCCTGATGACCCCCGAGACGGTGGCCGGCATCTTCACCCTGGAGGACTACCGGGCCGGCTCGCACGGTTACGAGGGGCTCCGCCAGGCCCTGGCCATGGCCCCGGGCGAGGTCACCACGGAGGTCAAGACCAGCGGACTCCGCGGCCGGGGGGGCGCCGGATTCCCGGCCGGGGTCAAATGGGGGTTCGTCCCCACCCAGAACGAACGCCCGGTCTACCTGGTCTGCAACGCCGACGAGGGGGAACCGGGCACCTTCAAGGACCGCTGGCTGCTGCGTCACAACCCCCACCAGCTCATCGAGGGGATCCTGATCGCCGCCTGGGCGATCGGCAGCCACCGGGCCTTCATCTATCTGCGCGGCGAGTTCCGCAACGAGGAAAGGCGTCTGCAGGCCTGCCTGGCCGAAGCGCGGGCATCCGGCCTGCTGGGCCGCGACATCCTGGGTTCGGGCTGGGACTGCGAGATCACCCCTTTCCTGGGGGCCGGCGCCTACATCTGCGGCGAAGAGACCGCCCTGCTCAACTCGCTGGAGGGCAAACGGGGCTACCCGCGGGTGCGCCCCCCCTTCCCGGCCAACGTGGGGCTCTACGGAGCCCCCACCGTGATCAACAACGTCGAGACCCTGAGCAACCTGCCGGCCATCCTGCGTCACGGGGGAGCCTGGTACGCCGGCTACGGCACCCGCCAGAGCACGGGGACCCGGCTCTTCTCCATCAGCGGCCGCGTCGCCCGCCCCGGGGTCTACGAGGTGGAGCTGGGCCAGCCCTGGAGCGTGCTGATCGACGACCTGGCCGGGGGGCCCGGCCGCGGCCGGCCGCTCAAGGCGGTCTACCCCGGCGGGACCTCCACCCCCCTGCTGACCGCCGCCGAGGTGGCCGGCGCGACCATGGACTTCGAGTCGTGCATGGGTCTTAAGACCTTCCTGGGATCGGGGGGCACGGTGGTGCTGGACGAGGGGGACGACATGGTGGAGGTGGTGCTCAACGTCGCCCGCTTCTACGCCCACGAGAGCTGCGGCCAGTGCACCCCCTGCCGGGAGGGCTGCCGCTGGATGGTCCAGATCCTGGAGGGCATCGCCGCCGGGACCGGCCGGGAGAGCGACATCGACCTGCTGGCCGACATCACCCGACACATCTCCGGGCACACCATCTGCGCCTTCGGGGACGCCGCCGCCGGTCCGGTGGCCTCCGCGGTGCGCAAGTTCCGCGACGAGTTCGAAGCCCGGCTGGTCGGCGGGCCGGCCGCGGTCGCCGCCGGGAGGACGGCATGATCCGGGGGAAGAAAGAGGCGCTCAAGGCCCACATGGGCGAGGGGGAGGCCCCGGTGGTCCGGCTCCCGGAGCACCCCGAGATGGTGGAGCTGACCATCGACGGTCAGGAGGTCGTCGTCCCGAAGGGGACCACCGTCCTGCAGGCCGCCCTCAGCCACGGCATCAAGATCCCCTATTTCTGCTTCCACCCCGGGCTGAGCCCCGAGGGGAACTGCCGGATGTGCCTGGTCCAGCTGGAAGGGCGGCCCAACCTGGAGCCCTCCTGCGTGCTCCCGGTCGGCCCGGGCATGGCGGTGAAGACCGATACCCCGGCCGTGGCCGAGGCCCGCCGGGGGGTGATGGAGTTCCTGCTGCTCAACCACCCGCTCGACTGTCCCTGGTGCGACAAGGCGGGCGAGTGCATGCTCCAGGACAACTCCTTCGCCTACGGTCCAGGGGAGCCCCGCCACGACCTGACCAAACGTACCTATCCGGTGAAGGACTTCAGCGACCGGCTGAAGATGTACATGAACCGCTGCATCCACTGCACCCGGTGCGTGCGTTTCCTGAGGGAGGTCGAGGGCCACGAGGAGTTCGGTCTCTACGAGCGGGGGGCCGAGGTGGACGTGGGCACCTTCCTGGAACACAACCTCTCGAACGAATACCAGGGCTGCCTGGCCGACGTCTGTCCGGTCGGGGCACTGGTGACCAAGCCCTTCCTCTACCGGGCCCGGGCCTTCTACCTGGAGGCCCAGAGATCGGTCTGCGCCGCCTGTGCCGCCGGCTGTTCCATCTGGGTCGACCGCTACGAGGATCGGGTCGCACGGCTGCGGCCGCGGGCCAACCTGCAGGTCAACGACTGGTGGATGTGCGACCACGGCCGGTTCGGATGGGACTGGATCGAGGAGGGCCGCCAGCTCCACCCGGTCATCGGACGGGGCGAGGAATGCCACCAGCCCTGCTGGACGGCCGCCCTGACCGAAGCCGAGCGCCGGCTCAAGGAAGATGTGCGGGCCGGCGGCCTGGGGGTCATCGTGGCCGCCACGGCCACCTGCGAGGAGGCCTGGCTGGTGGGCCGGCTGGTGCGCGGGCTGGGCGGCCAGGTGGCGGTCTGGTACGGGGCCGAAGGACGCACCGACCCGGCCGAGAAGATCGACTTCCTGCGGCGCCGGGACCCCAATCCCAACACCCGCGGGGTCGAGACGGTGCTGGGCCCCTGCCCCGACGTGGACGAACTGCTGGAGCGGGTCGCGCGCGGAGAGGTCCAGGACCTGATCGTGGTGGGGGCCGATCTGGACGCCCCCCGCCGGGAACACCTGGCCGGCCTGCGCCATCTGACGGTGCTGACCAGCCACACCACCGCCACCTCCCAGCGGGCCGACCTGGTCCTGCCCGGTGCGGTCTGGCTGGAGAAGGACGGTACCTTCGTGAACGGGGAGGGCCAGCTGCAGCGGATCCGGCCGGCCCTGGAGACCCCGGGCGAGGCCAAGCCGGAGACCACAGTGCTGGCCGCCCTGGCCGCCCGGACCGGAAGCGTGCCGCGCCAGGAGGACCTGGCCGGGATCTGGACCCTGATGGCCGCCGAGGTGGCCGCCCTCGGGGGCCTCACCTGGGAGGACATCGGGGACGAGGGGGTACGTCTGCCGCTGGAAGACGGTGCCGCGGAGGCCCCGGGGAGCGGCGCATGAGCGGCTACACCGGCATCGACCTGCTCATCGACGTGGTCCTGGCCGTGGTCGTGCTGGTCGGTCTGCTGGGAGCGGTGGCCTACACCACCTTCTTCGAGCGCCGGTTCGCCGGGTTCATGCAGGGCCGTCCGGGCCCCAACCGGGCCGGACCCTTGGGTCTGCTGCAGCCGCTGGCCGACGGGATCAAGTTCCTCTTCAAGCAGGATTTCGTCCCCCGCTTCGCCGACCGCCTGCTCTACCGCCTGGCCCCCTGGACCTCGTTCGTACCGGCCATGATCCTGATCGGCGTGGTGCCGCTCGGTCCGCCCCTCACCCGGTGGGAGGTGTCCATCCCCCTGCAGGTGGCCGATCCCGACTTCGGCCTGCTCTATTTCCTGGCCGTGGCCTCCTTCGGCGTCTACGGCGTCATCCTGGCCGGCTGGGGTTCCAACAACAAGTACAGCATCTTCGGCGGCATGCGGGCCGCGGCCATGATGATCTCCTACGAGGTGGGCATGGGCCTGGCGGTGGCCGCCCTGCTGCTGGTTACCGGTACCGTCCACATGTCTCAGATCGTGGCCGATCAGGGCACCCTGACGACGTGGAACGTCTGGCGCCAGCCGTTCGGTTTCCTGCTCTTCCTGGTGGCCGCCTTCGCCGAATCCCACCGCGTACCCTTCGACCTTCCCGAAGCCGAGCAGGAGCTGGTGGGCGGCTACCAGACCGAGTACGGCAGTATGCAGCTGGGACTCTTCCAGATGGGCGAGTACGCCCACATGATCGCGGCCAGCGCCCTGATGGTGGCCCTCTACTTCGGCGGCTGGAACTTCCCGGGGCTCGAGGCCCTGGCCACCCATCCCGTAGCCTACTCGCTGGCCGGCCTGGCCGTGATGGCGGTCAAGACCGCCCTGTTCATCTTCCTCTTCATCTGGGTCCGCTGGACGATCCCGCGGTTCCGTTTCGACCAGCTGATGCGGCTGGGCTGGAAGGGGCTGCTCCCGCTGGGGCTGCTCAACCTGCTCGCCACCGCCCTGGTCCTGCTGATCTGAGGAGCGTGGTCCGACGATGGCCGTGAAGATACCGCAACCCGCCCACGGATTCCGCCGGGAGATGAGCTTCCTGGAGAAGCTCTATCTGCCGGCCATCCTGAAGGGCATGGCGGTGACCATCCGACACTTCTTCATGCCCCGCTGGACCGTCCAGTACCCCGACGAGCGTCCCGAAGTGGCCCCCCGCTTCCGCGGCCTGCATGTGCTCAAGCGGGACGAGCAGGGACGCGAACGCTGTACGGCCTGTTTCCTGTGCGCCTACGCCTGCCCGGCCAACGCCATCCATATCGAGGCGGCCGAGGCCGGTCCCGACGAGCGCCATCGCTACGCCGAGGAAAAGTACGCCGCGGTCTATGAGATCAACATGCTGCGGTGTATCTTCTGCGGGTTCTGCCAGGAAGCCTGCCCCTGCGGGGCGGTCTACCTGGAGGGGGAATGGGAGACCGCCGACACCGAGGTAGAACACTTCATCTACGGGAAAGACCGCCTGCTCGAGCCGGAGGGTAGCCCGTTGAAGTTCCCGGAGTAACGCCATGCCGGCGCCACTCTTCTATCTGCTCGCCGCCCTGGCCCTGCTCGGAGCCGGGTTCGTGGTCCTGCACCGCAACCCGGTCAAGAGTGCCCTGGCTTTAATCCTGGTCATGTTCGTGCTGGCCCTGATCTACCTGGGGCTGAGCGCCTCGTTCCTGGCCGTCATCCAGGTGATGGTCTACGCCGGCGCGGTGATGGTCCTCTTCCTCTTCGTGCTCTTCCTGCTCAACGTGGGGGTCGAGAGTCCCTTCGCGGTCCGACCTCTGCGGCGCTGGATCGCCGCCCTCGTGGGCACCCTGGTCGGCCTGCTGCTGGCCTCACTGGTGCTGGTCCGGTTCGTCGGCCCAGGGGCCGGACCGGGTGCCCCTGGGGGCGGGTTCGGCGGCATAGAATCTAGCGGCCGGGTCCTGCTGACCCGCTACCTGCTCCCCTTCGAACTGCTCAGTGTGCTGCTGCTGGCCGCCATCGTCGGGGCCATGCTGGCCACCCGGCCGCGCTGGCCCACCTTGAAGATGCCCCCCGAACTGCGCCCCTCCGGAGGTCCCGAGGGGGAGGGGGAGGCATCATGATGGGCCTGGCAGGCTACCTGGTCCTCAGCGGCCTGCTCTTCGGCCTGGGGGTGGCCGGGGTGCTGCTGCGTCGCAACGTGGTGGTCATCCTGATGTGCGTGGAACTGATGCTGAACGCGGCCAACCTGGCCCTGGTCGCCTTCAGCCGTTTCCTGGAACAGCCCGACGGGCAGGTACTGGCCTTCCTGATCATCGCCGTGGCGGCCGCCGAAGCGGCCGTGGGACTCGCCCTGGTGGTCCAGGTGGCCCGCCAGCGCGGGTCCGTGGACACCGACGACCTCACGCTGATGAGGGGCTGAGCGATGGAGAGCGCGCTCCGACTCGTGCTGCTGCTCCCGCTGGCCGGGGTCGTCTTCGGCCTGGTGCTGGGCCGCCGCCTGCCCGAGCGGGTGGTCGGATGGGTGGCCTCGGCCGTGGTCGGCGGGGCCTTCGTCGCCGCCCTGGTGGCGGCGCTCGGCCTGCGTGGATTCGAGGGCGAGGGGCTGCGGGTGGTGCTCTTCGAGTGGATGGCCACCGGCCCGGTGCACATCGAGGCGGCCCTCTGGCTGGACGCCCTCTCGGCGGTGATGATCCTGACCGTGAGCGGGGTGGCCTTCCTCATCCACGTCTACTCGATCGGCTACATGCACGGCGACGAGGGGTTCGGACGGTTCTTCACCTACATGAACCTGTTCACCTTCGCCATGCTGGTGCTGGTCACCGCCGACACCCTCCCCTTCCTCTTCGTCGGCTGGGAAGGGGTCGGTCTCTGCTCCTACCTGCTCATCGGGTACTGGTTCCAGCGGGAGAGCGCCGCCGATGCCGGGCTCAAGGCCTTCATCGTCAACCGCATCGGGGACGCCGCCTTCATCACCGCCCTGCTGCTGCTCTTCGCCCACCTGGGCAGCCTGGAGATCCGCACCATCCTGCACGAGGCCCCGGCCGTGTTCGAGACCGGGAGCGGGCTGGCCGTGCTGATCACCCTGCTGCTCTTCGCCGGGGCGACCGGTAAAAGCGCCCAGCTGCCGCTCCACGTCTGGCTCCCCGACGCCATGGAGGGCCCGACCCCGGTCTCGGCGCTCATCCACGCCGCCACCATGGTGACCGCGGGAGTCTACCTGGTGGCCCGCATGTCCCCGCTCTTCCAGCTCGCCCCGCTGACCCTCAACATCGTGGCCGCGGTCGGCGCCGCCACCGCCCTGATGGCCGGCAGCGTGGCGGTGGCCCAGACCGACATCAAGAGGGTGCTGGCCTACTCTACGGTGAGTCAGCTGGGCTACATGTTCCTGGCCCTGGGAGTGGGGGCCTTCGCGGTCGGCATCTTCCACCTGGTCACCCACGCCTTCTTCAAGGCTCTGCTCTTCCTGGGCGCCGGCTCGGTCATCCATGCCCTGTCCGACCGCCAGGACTTGCGCGACATGGGTGGGCTGCGCCGCCACCTGCCGCTCACCTGGCTGACCATGCTGGCCGGCGGGCTGTCCCTGGCCGGAATCCCCATCTTCGCCGGTTTCTTCAGCAAGGACGAGATCCTCTACGAGGCCTGGGTCGGCCCCTTCGGCAACCCCCTGCTCTGGCTGGTGGGGGCGGTCACCGCGGTTCTGACCGGGCTCTACACCTTCCGGCTGCTCTACCTGACCTTCCACGGCGAGAGCCGGGTCCCCGAGGGGGTGCACCCGCACGAATCACCGCCGGTGATGACCGTCCCGCTGGTGGCCCTGGCGGTGCTGGCCACCCTGGGCGGGTTCCTGGGACTGCCCGAGGTGCTGGGGGGCGGCGCCTGGCTGCCGGAGTGGGTGGAGGGAGCGCTGGGGACCGGGCACGGCGAGGCGGCCGGGATGACCGCCCACGGCGCGGCCGGGCTCCAGCTCGGCCTGATGATCGTCTCGGTGGTGCTGGCGGTGAGCGGGTTCCTGCTGGCCCGGCGCTGGTACGCCCGTCCCGCCCCGCTCCCCGAGGTGCCGGCCGAGTGGGTCCCGGGCCTGTGGAAGGTGCTGCGTCAGAAGTACTACTTCGACGAAGTCTATTTCCTGTTCATCTCCAACCCGCTGCGCAACGCGAGCAAGTGGCTCTACCGGGCCTTCGACGTGGCGGGGATCGACGCCGTGGTCCACGGCACCGGGGAGACCACCCTGTGGGCGGCCGAGCACGCCGGCAGACTGCAACGGGGACACGTCGGCGGCTACGCGCTGGCGCTGTCGGTCGGGGCGGTCGTGGTGCTGCTGTGGCTGATCTTCTGAGGGAGCCGGGCCGATGAACCTGTTGACCGTGACCATCCTCGTCCCGCTGGCCGGCGCGCTGCTGGTGGCCCTGCTGCCGCGCACCCGCCCCGCCCTGCTCAAGGGGGTCACGGTGGGGATCGGTCTGCTCACCCTGGTACTCTCAGGGGTCGTCTGGGCGGGATTCGACCCGGCCGAGCCCGGTTTCCAGTTCGTAGAGCGGGTGCTCTGGATCCCCAGCCTGGGGGCCTGGTGGCACGTCGGGGTGGATGGCATGAGCCTGATCCTCTTCGCCCTGACCACCCTGCTCACCCCGCTGGCCCTGCTGGGGACCTGGGACGCGGTGACCGAGAAGGTCAAGGGCTTCACCGTCTCGCTGCTGCTGCTCGAGGCGGGCATGCTCGGCGTGTTCGTGGCCCGCGACCTCTTCCTCTTCTACGTCTTCTGGGAGGCCATGCTGATCCCGATGTATCTGCTCATCGGGGTCTGGGGCGGTCCGCGGCGGATCCACGCCGCGGTCAAGTTCATCCTCTACACGCTGGTCGGTTCCCTGCTCATGCTGGTGGCCCTGCTGATCCTCTACTTCCTGCACGGCCGCGCCACCGGTCTCTACAC
>CAYUVJ010000027.1:7824-13212 GCA_964447955.1 uncultured Gemmatimonadota bacterium | reverse complement strand
TCCAGAACCGGGAGGGGCGGGACCTGCAGGGCGCGCTCTTCTACCCGGCGGATTACGAGCCGGGCAAGCAGTACCCGATGATCGTCTACATCTACGAGATCACCAGCAACACCGTGCACAATTACTCCACTCCGTCGGAGCGCAGCCCCTACAACCCGGCGGTGTTCACCGCCAACGGCTACTTCGTCCTGCAATCGGATATCGTCTATCGCGACCGCAACCCGGGGCTCTCGGCGGTAGACTGCGTGGTCCCGGCGGTGGAGAAAGTGCTCACGACCGGCATGGTGGACCCACAGCGGGTCGGCCTGGTCGGACATTCCTGGGGTGCCTATCAGACCTCGTTCATCCTGACCCAGACCGACGTCTTCGCGGCCGGGATCGCCGGGGCTCCGCTGACCGATCTGATCAGCATGTACCTGTCCATCTACTGGAACTCGGGCGGGACCGACGCCCGCATCTTCGAGATCAGCCAGGGACGGATGGAGGTGCCGCCATGGGAGGCCCTGGACGAGTACATGGCCAACTCCGCCCTGTTCAACATCACCCGGCTGAACACCCCCCTGCTGGTGGCGTTCGGGGACAAGGACGGAGCGGTCGACTGGCACCAGGGGGTCGAGCTCTACAACGCCGCCCGCCGGGCCGCCAAACCCTACGTGATGCTGGTCTACGCCGGAGAGAACCACAGCCTGCGCCAGAAGGCCAACCAGCTCGACTATCACCAACGCATCCAGGAGTGGTTCGGGCACTACCTGAAGGGCGAGGAAGCGGGCAAGTGGATCAGCGAGGGGCTGAGCTTCCTGGAGCAGGAGAAACTGCTGAAGGAGGAGTCCGGGAGCTCCGGCGGGCCCCCTCCCGGGGGACGGCCGCGGGGGCGCTGAGCCACAGGCAGTCTCTCTGATCGATCGAGGGGCCGGTCCCGGACGGGGCCGGCCCCTCTCTTCTCCCCGCCCCGACTCACCGCAGTCGGAAGACCTCCTCTACCGGCACTCCGAAGACCCGGGCGATCTTGAGGGCCAGCACCGTCGAGGGGACGAAGTGCCCGTTCTCGATGGTGTTGATCGTCTTGCGGGTCACCCCCACCCGCTCGGCCAGGTCGGCCTGGGTCAGGTCGTGGCGGGCCCGCAGGACCTTGATCTCGTTGTCCAGCCGGTCGCGCCCCATCTCAGACCTCCCGGCGCTGGTGGAGATAGACCCCGATGGTCACCCCGATACCCACCGCCAGCGTCAACGGCGCCCGCAGGTCCAGGAACAGGACGGAGTTGATCTGAACCAGTCCCAGACCGACCGTCATATTGGCCAGCATGCGCCAGAGGGTGGAGAGGACCTCGGCCGCCAGCATGGCCCAGAATCCCGCGGCCGCCGCCCGCAGCCAGGCGGTGCGGACCAGTTCGTCGTTGAGGGCCTCGGCCAGCCGCGGGTCGGAATGGATACGGGCCTGGATCCAGAGATAGCGGCCGAGGAAGAAGAGCCAAAGGGCCAGCGGGAGGAGGAACACCGGTCCGACCAGCGATACGCTCACCAGCCCGGGGGAGACCAGCAGGAACATCGAGCCGATCGTGGCCAGGGTCCAGACCAGGAACGAACCCAGGAACCAGGCCAGACTGCGGTCGCGCTGCCGGTCGAACTGCTCCACCTGCTGAGCAAAGGAACTGTCCATCGCCATGATGACCTCGTTTCTTTTGAAGCGGCCGTCCGGTCGCCGCGGCCATCGTCGGTGACGCCCGCAACGGCGACCTGGCCCCCGGTTAGGAATCTATATGTTACTTATAGTAACCTATACTACTCATTTTGCAACCTGTAAGTTACGCCAATTGGGCGAACCCTTCCGCCCGGACCTTGGCTCTTAAGGAAGGAACCACCCGCCCCACTCGTCTGAAGGTAGTATCGGAATCCAGGAGCCCGAGCGATCGGCGAGTCGGTGCCGGCACCTGGCGTCACTCAGAACTCATCGGGAGGCAGACATATGGCGTTCGTGAACGAGGCAGGCTGGGAGCGTGGGCTGAGGATCGTGGTCGGAGCCGTCCTGCTCTACCTGGGCTGGGCCGGCGTGGTCACCGGCACGTTGGGGATCGTGCTGAAATGGTTGGGCTTCGTCCCGCTGCTGACCGGTCTGATCGGCTGGTGCCCGGCCTACACCCTGTTCGGCGTCCGAACCAGCAAGTCGGCCGAGCAGACGCCGACGAACCAGGCCTGACCGGCCGGCCGGAGGGTTCGGTCTGCTGCGGCTCGGCCGGTCCGGGTCAGCCTGACCCGAACCGCTTCCTGAGCCGCTCGATGTCCTCGTTCCGCCCCAGCAGGACCAGCACGTCCGAGTCCTTGACGACGAACTGCCCGTCGGGCGCTACCACCAGCTGTTCGGGGACCACCTGCCGGACCAGGATGACCGTGACGTTGTGCTCCCGGCGCAGGTGCAGGTCCCCCAGGCTCCGGCCCACCATCTCCTGCGGTGGGGCCCATTCCACCAGACTGTAGTCGCTCCCCATCGGGATGAACTCGAGCACATCGGCTTCGGCCAGGCGGTACGCCAGCCGTTCGGCCATGTCCCGCTCGGGGAAGACCACCTCGTCGGCCCCCACCCGGTCGAGGACCTTCATATGGTCCTCGCTGATGGCCTTCACGATGATATTCCCGACCCCCATCTCCTTGAGGTAGAGCGTGGTCAGGATCGAGGCGTCTATATGGCCTCCCAGGCTCACGATGACCGTATCGAAGTCGTTCAGTCCGAGCGCCGCCAGAGCGGTACGGTCGGTGGCATCGGCGATGACCGCATGGCTGACGATGCGGGCCGCCCGTTCGACGGCATCCTCGTCGGCGTCCACGGCCAGCACCTCGTGACCCCGTTCGGCCAGGGCTTTGCACAGGAAGTAACCGAAGTTGCCCACCCCGATGATGGCCAGATTCTTCATCCTACCATGACCCCTTCCTCGACATATCGGTAAGCGGAGGGCCGGACCCGGCCCGCGACGGCCAGGGCCATCGTCAGGGGTCCGAGCCGTCCGATGAACATGAGTAGTGTGATCAGCAGCCGGCCGACCGTGCTGAGCCCCGGGGTGACCCCGGTGGAGAGCCCCACGGTGCCGAAAGCGCTGACCGCCTCGAAGGTCAGCCGGGTGTGCAGGCTCAGCCCCCGCCCCGGTGGTCGGAGCCTCCTGCCCTCCCGGCCCCGCTCCGGCCGACGCAGACGCTGACCCAGTTCGACCAGGACGGCGAACCCGAGGCCACCGACTACGATGAGCCCGACCAGGGTCAGGTTGACCACCGGGTCGTGCTGCCAGCCGATGAAGGAGTCGGCGTTGAGACTGAAACCGGCGTTACAGAAGGCCGAGATACTGTGGAAGATGCCGTGATAGATCGCCAGATGGAACGGCATATGATCCAGGAACCGTCCGGTCAGCACGAAGGCACCGATCAGTTCGACCGCCATCGTCAGGTAGAAGACGTTGCGCAGCAGGCCCAGCAGGTCGGTCCGCGGATCCCCGGTCAGGGTCCTGGAGAGCAGGTCCCGACCCCGCCAGCCCATCCTTCCGCCCAGCGAGACGATGAAGAAGGTCCCCAGGGTCATGATGCCCAGGCCGCCGACCTGGACCAGGGCCAGGATTACCAATTGCCCGAAGAGGGTGAAATGGGTGCCGGTGTCCACCACCACCAGACCGGTCACGCAGGTGGCCGAGGTAGCCGTGAAGAGAGCGTCTACCAGGCCGAGCGGATCCCCCCGGCTGGCCCAGGGGAGCCACAGCAACAGAGTGCCGGCCAGGATGACCAAACTGAAGGAGAGGACCAACAGCTGGACCGGCCGAAGCCGGCGCGGGGAGCGGATCGTCGTGGTCACGACCGACAGGTTAGACCCGTGTCCGTCTTCTGCACCAGCCCGCTGACCACTTCATCAGCTATCTCGCAGCACTCGGACGGAGCCGTCTTTCAGAGGTAGGCGGCGCCCATCTTCTTGACGAAGATCTCCGCGGCGATATCCCTGTCCAGGGCCAGTTGGGTCTCGCCCAGGTCGACGATGAACGAGGGCTGGCGCTGGTGCAGGCGCAGCAGGGTCCCCGGGATGATGCCCAGGGTGCTCAGCTTGTCCAGTCGCTTGGTCCGACTCGACGAGATGAAGGTGATCTTGCCCACATCCCCCGGGCTCAGCTCCGAGAGCCTCATGACGATCGGTTTCAGTTCGCTGCCGTAGCGGCCGCAGCAGGCTCCCCGCGGGATGGGTCGACCGTGCGGACAGACAGGGGGATGCCCCAGCATGGTGCAGACGCTGTCGGTGACCTCGGGGCCCAGGATATGCTCGAACTCGCAGGCGCTCTCTTCGTACTGGTCCTCCTCGAGCAGCAGCACCTCGCTCAGCAGACATTCGGCCAGACGATAGCGCCGTACGATCTCGGCGGTGCGCCGGTGGCCTTCAGGGGTCAAACGGATCTCTCCGTCGACCGGCTCCACCAGACCTTCCTGTTCCGCACGTGCCATCAGGATGACCGGGTCCCCTTCCGGTTCCCAGCGGGCCAGGACGGTCTCCCGGTCCCGCACCTCCTCCTCATCGAGCGTCCAGACCAGATGCAGGAAGTGCTCGAGTCGCCGGTCCTCTTCCGGCTGGGAGGTCGAGAACCCGAACTTGTGCGCCATCTCAGCGACCTTCCTCTCCCTGTCCGTTCCGGCGAAACAGACCGATCAGGTCCCGCCAGCGGTCGACCAGCCACGAGTCCTCCACGAAATCATAACCGCAGCGGGGGCAGCAGAGCACCCGGCACTGACGGTTGAAGGGACAGCTGGTGCAGCCGGCATGCTCCGCTTCATCGAAGTCGTACCCGCACATGGGACAATGCCGGATCACCGACGCCAGCCGGTCCGGTGCCCGCCGGTCCACCCCAGCCTCCTGTTCCTGGTCCGGCTTGCTCATGTCAGCACCCCCGGCCCGAACAGGCCCAGGAGCAGGCGGATCAATACGCCGATCCCCAGGGCGAAGGGGAAGATGAAGAGCCCCATCAGCAGCGCGGTCTTGAGTCCCTGTTCCTTGATGACCATGAGGAAATTCGCGATGCAGGGCATGAACAGCGTGATCACGACCAGAGCAGTGAGGGTCTGGACCGGGTCCATCGCCCCGCTCTGCCAGAGGTCGAAGAGCCCGGCGGCTCCGTAGTCCCGGCGCAGGAAACCGATCAGGAACGCATCGGTCGCCCGCACCGGGAGGCCCAGCAGGCCCTGGACCAGGGGCTCGGCCCCCCGCTGGATGAGAGCCAGCAGACCGAGGCGGTCGAGCACGAACAGGATGACCGTCCCCAGAATGAAGAGGGGGACCGCTTCCTTCAGATACCACTCGATCCGGGCCGCCGTCTTGACCGCGATATTCCCGATCCGGGGCAGCCGTATGGGCGGCAGCTCCAGCACGAAGTC
>CAYUVJ010000027.1:0-7814 GCA_964447955.1 uncultured Gemmatimonadota bacterium | reverse complement strand
TCCGAACCCTGTCCGGGCAGCACCCGGCTGGAGAGCCAGCCGACCAGGAAGAGGGTGATGAGTACCGTGCCGCCCCAGATCAGGGCGGCCACCGGTCCCAGCCCCCCCAGCATCCCCATGATCACCCCCAGCTGGGCCGAGCAGGGGACTCCCAGGGCCAGCAGCAGGGTGACGATCAGGCGTTCCTTGCGGGTCTCCATGATCCGCGCCGACATGGTCGCCATGGTGTCACAGCCCAGTCCGAGCACCATGGGGAGGACCGCCTTGCCGTTCAGTCCCATCCGGCGGAAGATCCGGTTGACCATCACCGCCAGGCGGGGCATGTAGCCCGAATCCTCGAGTATTCCGAAGAAGACGAAGAAGGTCCCGACGATGGGCAGCACGATGGCCACCGCGTAGGTGAGCGCCATCGTTATGACCCCGTACTCCCCCACCAGGAAGTCGCGCAGCAGGGGTATCGGCAGAAACCGGTCGACCAGGCCGGTGACGGCCGGGTTGAGCCACCCCTGGAAGAATCCCTTCTCCAGGAGATCGACCAGGGTGCCCGCCCCGAATACCCCCACCATCAGGTAGGCCAGGGTGAGGACCACCAGCAGGATCGGGACACCCCAGACCGGGTGGGTCGACCAGGAACCGAACCGTCCCAGCCAGGGGGGGCCGGTCTTCCGCTCCCGCTGCCGGAAGACCCGTCCCAGGAGCCGATCGACGGTCCGCAGACGGGCCTGGTTGATGGCGAAGGCGATCCCGTTGGGATACTCCCGCCGCAGTCGCCGCACCTCGGCATCCAGGGTGTCCAGGGCGGTGGCGGCGAGCCGTTCCCGCACCCAGTCACGGAGGTGGTCGTCCCCGGCCAGCAGCATCAGCGCCAGGGCCTTCCGACTGACCGGGGTATCCGTCGGCAGCAGGGGAACGATCTGCTCGACCGCCCGTTCGATCCCGGCCGGATAGGCCGAACGCCAGGTGCTCCGGACCGCTTCGGGGATCCGGTCGATGAGCGAGGAGATCCCCTTGCGCTGGGTGGCGATGGTGCCGACCACCGGGACCCCCAAGGTGCGGGCCACGGCCTCGGCATCCACCTCGATGCCCGACATGCGGGCCTCGTCCTGCATGTTGAGCACGAGCAGGAAGGGTACTTCCATCTCCGCCAGCTGGAGGGTGATGAACAGGATGCGTCTCAGGTTCTTGGTGTCTCCGACCTGGACGATCGAATCCCAATCCCGGGTGAGGAGCATGTCCCGGGCGACCTGCTCGTCCTCGGACTGGGGGATGAGGTTGTTGATGCCCGGGGTGTCCACGACCTCCCAGCGCCGCCCGCCCAGGGTCGCCGCCCCGCGGACGATCTCCACCGTGGTCCCCGGATAGTTCGAGACGGTGACGTAGCTGCCGGTGAGATGCCCGAAGATGGCACTCTTGCCCACGTTAGGATTGCCCAGCAGCAGCACCGAGCCCCCGTCGGGCATCGCGGTCCTTGCGGGAACGGTGACCCCGGTGGTCGGAGTCGTGGGCGTGGACTCGGACACGGGGTGACCTACTCCCACTTGCTCAGGTGGATGACGTCGGAGGCGTCCCGTTCCGGGGTCCGCGCCCAGGTCATCCGGACATCGGAGTGGGTGATGTGGAATCCCCGAGCCAGCAGTGCGTCCCGGGCCGGATGGACCCAGGAGGGTACCCGGAAGGTCAGAGCGTTGCAGTCCTGGCGGCGGGCTTCCCGCTCGATGGCATCGAGCAGGTGTTCCAGGACCCCTACCGGGTCGCTTTCCCCGACCGGGGGCACCGCCAGCAGGGTGTTCACGCGGACCGTCCCGGGGATCTCCTCTTCGGCGTAGGGAGCGATGTGCAGGACGGCGAACCCGACCACCGCAGATCCCCACCGCAGGATCAGGGTGTCTCCCAGCCCATGACGGGCGGTCTTGAGGGCTTCCGAAGTGTAGTCGAGACCGGGAGCGACCCGTCCCGACACCCCGGCCAGATCACGGAGGGCGTCCTTCCGTTCGCGCCCGCTCACTTCGCTCAACCGGACCACCTCGGGCCCTCCGGCCTCCGGGCCTGGAGTGGGGTCGGCCCCCTCCTTCTCGAGCCGGCTCAGGTCGAGGGTCAGACCGGAGAAACGCAGGCCGAGACGGCTGTAGAACTGGAGGTTGCGATAGGAGCGGGGCATCGTCTCCACCCCCAGGGTCGTGACCCCGTCGGCCAGCAGGGCCTCGGAGGCCGCGGTCACCATACGGCGCCCCAGACCGATACCCTGTACCGGTGGCAGCACCGCCACCGGTCCCAACCAGGCGACACTCCCCCAACGGCAGGCCAGGGTGAAGCCGACCGCCCCTCCTTTGCCGGTGGCGACCACGGAAGCCTCGGGATTGCGGTCCAGATAGAAGTCGAGTAACTGCCGCCGCATGACCGGGAGCCGGATGTTCTTCAGCCCCATACGCCGGTTCTCGTCCTCGAAGGCGACCTGCAGGATACGGCGGATCCGTTCCGCATCATCGGGCCGGACCGGCCGCAGTTCATAGTCCTCGGCCATACGGGGATGGCGTCGGAAGAGGTCAGCCATCGCCACCCATACCGCCGGCCACGGCACCTTCGAACCGGGCCTGGTAGACACGCAGCAGACGAGGACCATAGATCAGGTCGTACTCACGCCCCTTGTCGGGGAAGAGCTCGAGGGCGAGCCGGCGGGTCTCCTCCATGAGGCGGAGGGCCTCACCCCGGGTGGTGTCCTCCGCCCCGATGATCTGCTGGACGAAGGCGACGACCCGCTGGAGGCGGCGGATGCTACGGGTCTCTTCACGCACCCCGGGCGGGGGGCACTCACTCTCTGGTCCTTCCATGGCCGGGTTCCGCTGCATCCGTTACCTCCCAACCGCCAACCTAGAGTCCCGGATGTCCGGGGACAAACAAAATCGGAGGAAAAAGGTCGGATTAACCGTGGGGGGGGCGGGCGGCCGGAGGATCACTTCAGGACCCGACGGGCGGCCGCCGCCAGGTCACTCGTCTTGAGGGCGAATCCGACCATCCAGAAGTTGTTGGCGGTCAACCCGTTGCGGAACCCGCCGTAGTAGACGTGCAGCTGGTCGTCGATGGCCGAGAGCCCAACCGAGTAGAGCACACTGCGTTCTCCAGCGATGTTGGCATAGGCCAGCCCGACCGCCGGAAAGCCGATCCGGTCAAGGGTCCGCCAGAAAGGAGTGTTGGTGGTCCGGTAGTACCGTACCGAGAAGCCGGCCGAAGGCACGACGGTGGCCTCGCCGGTCACCGGGAAAACGAGCGAAACCGGGGTGGCGAAAGCCAGCCGGGCCCCCAGGTTCTCCACCACCCTCAGGATGACCGGATGGGGCGCCACCTGCCCGGAATCGGGGTCCCGCCACTGCAGGACCAATTCATCCCCCGGACCGAAGAACCCACCCCAGACCCAGACACCCCGGGCGGCCTGGGCTGGATCGAGATCGGCATGGATCCACTTGCGGGTCTCCGACTCCCATTCCTGGAGGTCGGGGACCTCGACCGGCCGACGTTCCCCCTTCTCCACCACATAGGCCTCGAAGCGCCAGACGCGGATCCCTTCCCCATCCTGGAGGGAGAAGTGGAGGTCGGCGTCGGCCGGGACCCAGTCCCCGCTGCGGGCCGGGTACTCACGGTCGCCCCGGCGCCACGATACGGTCACGGTCGGTCCAGGAGCCTGAACTACCGTCTTACCGGCGCCGGACGGTCGCACCTGGGTACCGGCCTCCGGCACCTGGAAGAGCGGGAGCAAGAGGACCGAGAGGCAGACAGAGAGGAGGGGAGAGAGCAGGGCCGGGCGGGAGGTCTCGGGAGCGGTCGGAATCACCCCGCCGCGCCCTCCTCACTGTCGCTGAACTCCCGCAGACGTTCGACCTGCTCCTTCAGGATCTCACCGGGGATGAAGCCCTCGATGGCCGGTGGGAGCATCTTCCCCTTGGGCTTCAAGAAGAGATACATGATGCTGCCGATGGATGATTCGTCGAAGAAACTGCGGACGATCCGGGGGACATCTTCCTGGTAGGCAAGACCGAACACGCACCAGTCCGTAGCCGTGGAGCGGAAGGTCTCCTCGATCTTCATGTAGTCCTGCAGACTCACCAGCGACTTGTCGACGAAGGCCACCACGCAGGGTTTCTCACTGCGCAGGACGATCTTCTCGAACATGCTGTCGCTGCGGGGATGGACGATCAGTACTTCCACTGCTTCATCCTCCTCTTGAGCGACGCCCGGATCAGGGGCGTCCGCCGGATGGACCTGCATTGGGGTCGGTCGGTGCCTCTGCGCTCCCGATCTCTTCCCCGGGCGTGATGTCCCCACTGAAGGTAAGCGACCATTTGTCGTCCCCGCCGCAGGAGTTGCGGGGCCGTCCGAAACGATAGAAACGCGTCTTCCCCGACTCCTCGAAGTCGAAATAGTACCACTCCTCGACGTCCCCGTACGGTCCCTCGGTCTCGACGATATCATCCGGTTCACCGAACTGGGCCCGGATCTCGTCCCGGTCATCCCGGGACCCGCCGCAGCCGACGGCGACGGCCAGCAGCACGACCAGCAACAGGCCGAAGCGGGGACGGCGGGGACGCTTTCTGCGCAAACTATACATCATCTCATCCTGAGGGTTCACACCCTGGAGTGTAGTCCGGTCTGCAGACTGTCTGCGACCTTGAAGAGCACTTCCTCACCCATCTCCCCGGACCGTATCAGCCGACGCAGGTGCCGCCGGGTCTCCACGCTGGTGCGCATCAGATGACCACCGGTCGGATCGAGGGCGAGTATCTGGGGATCCGTGGGGTCATTCAGGATCTGGGCCATCCGCTTCAGCGAGGCCTCATGATAGTTCTTGATGAGCGGCCCGGAGAGCGGTCGCCGGGCGTTGCGTTCCGCGGTGGTGAAGAGGTCGTGCCAGGTCTCGATCCGATAGGAGGCCAGTTGCCCCTCGAAGAGGAACCGGTTGGTCTCGAACGAGAAGAAGGTCGGCTGCAGGACATCCTCGAGCAGGTCCCGGTTGTGGTGGCTCACTCCGCCCACCCGGAACTCCACCTCGTCCCACATCCCCCGGCTCAGCAATCCATCGGCCCGCAGTTCCCAGTAGAAGTGACCGATGTTCTCGGTCATGCGGGAGAGCAGCAGCTTGCGGGGGATGAAGTGTCCGTGCGCGACGGTGTCAGCGGCCAGATGGCCAAGATAGCCGAGCGAGAAGGCGCGCTGAGGGTCGTTGCGCGAACGTTCCAGCAAGGCCCGACCGACCTCCCAGGAGTGGCTGTGCAGGCGGCGGTCGGCCCACCGTTTGCCCAGCAGGACATCGGCCCAGACGCTGCCCTGGTAGAAGTCCCGACGGTACCGACCCAGGAATCGGACCAGGACCGGGGCCACGCCGGCCAGGCCGCCGAGCACCGAACTCGACAGGAAGACGTGGGTGGCCGGACCCCAGGCCAAGGCCTCGGAGGGCGTCAGGACGACCAGGAGCAGTGCGCTGATGAGGATCGTCAGTGTGGTCATAGGAGGGCGCAGTTTATGTCCCCGGAGGGGATCAGGCAAGTCCTCGTACCGGTGGTCCCTCTCCGCCCGGACCGGTCCCTCCTCCCGGACGCGGCCGCATACGCAGTCGGCCCACCCGCTGGGGAGTGGCTTCCAGAACCTCAATCTCCCAGCCGTCGAGCTGATGGAGTTCGCCCGCTTCCGGGATCCGTCCCAGGCGTGAGATGAGGAAACCGCCGACGGTCTCGTAGTCGCCCGGTGGCAGCATGATCGCCGCCCGGCGGGCCTCACTCAACGGGGTGCGGGCATCCAGGATCGTCCATTCCTCCCGCCCCGTCACGATATGGGGGGATTCCCGGTCGTACTCGTCACGTATCTCACCGACGATCTTCTCCAGGGTGTCCTCGAGGGTGACGATCCCGGACGCCCCGCCGTATTCATCCACGGCGACCGCCATATGCACCCGGCTCTGCTTCATCTCCAGCAGGAGCTGCTGCAGTCCCTTGCTCTCGGGCACGTAATAGGCCGGATGCATGACCTCCTCGATCGAACCCTCCCCGGGGTGCTCCAGCAGGTCGAAGGCATAGAGCAGGCCGACGATGTTGTCGACACGTCCACGGAAGATCGGTATCCGGGAATGCCCCCATTCCGCGATCTGCGGCAGAGCCTCCTCGATCGTCGTCTCCTCGGAGAGGGCGCAGTCGTCGACCAGGGGCACCATGATGTTCCGGACCTGAGTCTCCGTGAGGGTGAAGGCCCGGTGGATCATCTGCCGTCCGTCCGCCCGCAGCAGCCCCAACCGCTCCCCCTCACCCACCAGCAGGAGCAGTTCTTCCCGGCTCACATAGGATATCCGCCCGGCAGGCCGGGTCCCGGTGAGACCGAGGAAGAGCGTGGCCGCTCCGTCCGCGATGAGGACCAGGGGGGAGAGCAGTCGGTAGACGACCTGCAGGAGAGGGGCGATACGCAGACAAACCCCCTCGGCGTACTGCCGGAAGAAGGCCTTGGGGACGATCTCACCGAAGACCAGGATCAGGGGGGTGACCACCAGGGTGGAGAGTATCGCCCCCGGCCCGGGCGCCAGGATGGTGAAGAGTCCGGTCGCTGCGGCGGCTGCGCCGACATTGCAGAAGTTGGTGCCGATGAGGGTGGCGGTCACCATCCGGCGGCGGTTGTCCAGGAAGCCTTCCACGGTCCGGGCGGCCCGGTCGCCCGAGCGGGCCAGGTTGTGCATCCTCAGCCGGTTACAGGAGATGATGGCGATCTCGGTGCCGGAGAAGAACGCCGAGCCCAGCAGTCCGATCAGGATCAGGGTGATGAAGAAAAGCGGACTCATGGCGCCTTCCACTCCACCCGGAGCCAGAGTACCCGGTTCGGTCGCCCGGAAAGGACGTGGATGCGCAGGGGTGGCACCACGTGGGTCTCACCGGCAGCCGGTATTCGACCCAGACGATGAAGCAGCCATCCTCCTACCGTCTCGGCCTGATCGTCCTCCAGCGGCAGTCCCACCCTGGCGGCGAAGTCCTCCAGATCCATGGCTGCGTATACCACCGCCACGCCGGGGCCGAGTGGTTTGAAGGTTGCCTCTTCCTCGTCCCGGCTGTCGACGATGTCGCCCACGATCTCTTCGAGCACGTCCTCCATGGTCACGACCCCGGAGACCGAGCCGTACTCATCGATGACCAGAGCGAAGTGGAGGGAACGACGGCGGAACTCGGCCAGCAGTTCCTGTACCCGCATCCCTTCGGGGACGAACCAGGGCGACCGCACCAGAGCCTCGAGCCGCGGGGTCGCGCCACCCCGGCCCCGGAGCGCCAGAAGATCCCGGGCATAGAGCACGCCCACCACCTTCTCCAGATCACCGTCGACGACCGGCAGACGGGAGTAGCCACTCTCGCGGAAGGCGGTGGCCCAGGCTCCGGAGGACACGCCCAGATCCAGGTACTCGATCTCGACCCGGGGTGTCATGACCTCTCCGACGGTGGTCTCGGCCAGTTCCAGGATGTTGTTCACCACTTCCCGTTCAAAGGCGTCCAGGACCCCTTCGTGGTGACCGAGCTCGACCGCCGTGGCCAGGTCGGAGGTCGAGAGCCGGGTGGCTGTCATATGGGTCGGGCGCAGTCGGATGACCACCCAGTCACCGATCCAGACCAACAGAGCGCCGACCGGACGGATGAGCCGATTGAAGAAGAGCAGCGGACCTGTGACTTTCGGGGCCAGACGCTCCGCGTTCTCGATGGCATAGGACTTGGGGACGATCTCACCGAAGAGCAGGATGACGGCCGTCATCACCAGCGTGGCCCAGAGCATCCCGGATTCGACCGCCCGGAGGTCCTGCT
>CAYUVJ010000026.1:0-13525 GCA_964447955.1 uncultured Gemmatimonadota bacterium | reverse complement strand
CGATGGGGAAGTTCTGTTCCCGCAGGTGACCGGCCAGCCCCTCCCAGCCCCCAGGGGCGTATCCGAGGCGGAAGTTCCGGGCCGTCTCCCCGGTGATCCCCCGCCCCTTTAGATAGTTCACGGCCTCTTTACCGGCGGTCCCCTTGAGCTGGGACTGATACCAGTGGGCGGCCGCCTCCAGCACGTCGCGCAGACGTTCCCGCTTTCCCGTCTCGGGATCGGCCCGCCGCTCGGGGATGGGTATACCGGCCCGCTGGGCCAGGTCCTCGACGGCTTCGTGGAACGACATCCCGGCGTGCTCGATCAGGAAATTGACCACATCCCCCCCCGCCCCACAGCCGAAGCAGTAGTAGAACCCCCGACCCGGGTTGACCGAGAACGAGGGGGTCTTCTCGTTGTGGAAGGGACAGAGGCCGAACCAGTTCTGTCCCCGCCGCTTGAGTTTCACGTAGGGGCCGATCACTTCGAGGATGTCGGTCGCGGCGCGGACTTCTTCCAGGAACCGGTCGTCGAACCTCATTGGTCACCACCCCGCAGCCGTACCAGCGTCACCCCGATACCCCCCGGGTTACCCCGGTCGAGACCGTGCTCGACCACCTCGGGATGCTCGCGGAGCACCTCGTCGACCACCCGCCGCAGTACCCCGGCGCCGACCCCGTGCACGATCCGGACCTGCGACTTGCCGGCCAGCAGCGCGTCATCCAGGTACTTCTCCAATCGGTCCCGGGCCTCCTCGGCCCGGCAGCCGATGAGCTCGAGCTGGTCGGGCACCGTCTTGAGCGGGGAACGGACCGCTCCGCCGCGACGCGGGGCGGCGACCTGCTCCTGGCCGGGAGCTACCGGCTGGAGATCGGCCAGATCGACCTCGAGGGTGATGCCCTGGGTGCTGATCCTGACCCGGCGGCCCTGGGTGCTCTGGACCGTCCCCTGCCGGTCCAGTGAACCGACCCAGACCGGTTCCCCTTCCGCCGGGGCCCAGTCGGATATGAGTGGTGGCGGGGCGGCGGACTGGAGGGTGGAGAGACGCTGCCCGACCTGGCGCAAGGTCCGGCGGGCCTCCTCGATGGAAGGCCGGTCGGCCTGGGCTTCGCGCAGTTCCCGGATGGTGGCTTCGAGCCGGCGGCGGGATTCGGCCAGCAGGTCCTCAGCCTCCCGCTGGGCCCGGGCGCGTGCTCCCGCCGTGGCGGCTTCCTGCTCGGTCGCCAGACGCTCCAGCCGACGCCGCTCGTTCTCGGCCCGGCGCCGTTCGGTCGCCGCGGCGGTCTGCTGACGCTGCAGTTCGGAGAGCCGTTCCTCACTCTCGAGCAAGACTTCCTCGAGCCGGCGGGCGTCCGGGTCGAGCAGGTCTCTTGCCCGTGCGACCACCCGATCGTCCAGACCGGTCCGGGTGGCGATCTCGAAGGCGAAGGATCGTCCCGGCGCGCCGGGCAGGAACTCGTAGGTCGGGTTCAGACTCTCCCCGGAGAAGACCATCCGGCCGTTGCGCATACTGGGGGCCGCTGCCGCGTACTCCTTGATCGTCCCGTTGTGGGTCGTGCAGACCGTCCAGGCTCCCAGCTCGGAGAGCCGCTCCAGCACCGCGATGGCCAGGGCCGCCCCCTGGGCCGGGTCGGTCCCGGCCCCCGCCTCGTCGATCAGGCAGAGCCTCTCGCCCGGAAGGTCGGTGAGCATGGTCTGGAGCCGGCGCAGGTGGGCGGTGAAGGTCGAGAGATCGGCTTCAATGGACTGTTCGTCCCCGATGTCGACCAGGACGGCCCCGAGCAAGGGAAGCCGGCTCCCCTCGTCGGCCGGGATGGGGAGTCCACACTGGGCCAGGGCCGCACACAGACCCACCGTCTGCAGCATGACGGTCTTGCCGCCGCTGTTGGGACCGGAGACCACCAGGGTCCGGGTCGATGCCGGGAGTGTGAGGTCGAGCGGGACCACCCGCTCCGGTCCCAGGCGCAGAGCCAGCAACGGATGTCGGGCGGTGTGCAGTTCCAGGTCGCCGTCGGGGTCGACTTCCGGCAGATGGAGCGGTCCGGCCCCGGCGAATCCCATCGCCGCATGGGCGGCGTCGAGTACCGCGACCCGGTCGAGGTCGGCGTCGAGGTCATCCGTCCGTTCGGCGACCCGGGCGCTCAGGCTGGCCAGGATCCGGTGGAGTTCCTGTTCCTCCTCGTGCTCGGCCTCCCGCAGTTCCAGGAAGAGGTCGGAGAGCTCCGTGGGTTCCACGAAGAAGGTCTGGCCGGTCCGGGAGCGGTCGATCGCCACTCCCGGGACCCGTCCCCGCTGGTCGGCCCGCACGGCCACCACGAAACGACCTTCCCGCAATACCGGTTCGGCCTCCTGGGCCCAGCCCTGCTGATGCCATCCGGCGGCCACCTCGCCGGCCCGACGTCGCCAGCGTTCCTTGAGCCCACGGATGCGGCGGCGTACCCGGGCCAGTTCGGGAGTGGCGTCGTCCCGGACCTGACCGGGGTCTTCGAGTGCACCGTCGAGGTCTGCTATCAGCGGGGCGTATCGGACCGTCGCACCGTAACGGGCGCAGAAACCGGGGAGGCGACCGGAGCCGCCCTTCAGGAACCAGACGGCCAGCCTTTCGACCAGGCGCAGGACGGTGAGCAGGTCCCACAGCTCGACCGGCTCCAGCATGGCCCCGGCATGCGTGAGTCGTTTGAGTAACGGGTCGACGTCGGGGATGACCTCCAGGGGAAGTCGGCCCTCGCCGTCGCCCAGACGTCCCACCTCACCCATCACGGTCTGCCGCTCGACCACCTCCGGGTGTCCGGCCGCCGGCCGCAGACCGATCAGCCAGACCCCGCCGCGCGGGGTGTGGCATCCGGCCGCGATCCGTTCGAGCCAGAGGCCGAAGTCGAGACGGTCCAGATGGAAACGGTCCAAGGAGGTCGTCCGGTTCAGGAAGCTGCGCCTTCCAGTTCCTCACGCGCGATGCGGCTGATCACACTCCCGTCAGCCCGGCCGCGGAACTCGGCCATGACGGTCTTCATGAGTCGGCCCAGGTCGGCCGCTCCCTGCAGTCCCTCGGCGGCGATGACCGCCCGGATGCGCTCACGGATCTCGTCGACTCCGACCTGGGCGGGCAAGTAGGCCTCGATGAGGGTCAGCTCGCGGCTCTCCTTGTCGACGAGGTCCTGTCGCCCACCCTGACGAAAAGCCTCGATGGACTCTTTCCGGTTCTTGGCCTGTTTAGCCAGTACGGCCAGGACATCCTCGTCGGTCAGATCGGCCTGCTTGGCGATACGCGCATACTGGATCTGGGAGACCAGGAAACGCAGGGCGCCCACCCGCGCCCGGTCGCCCCCCTTGAGGGCAGACCTCAGGTCTTGCTGGATGGTTCGGAGGACTTCAGACATCGACGCTCCCGGGCCCGGGTCGATGATCCTGCGGGGGAAGCCGAGGCGCGAGCGTCCGGAGGACGGCCGCAACCCCGCCGCAGTGGTTCATTAAGGGAAAGAAGCCGCTCAGGGACCCGAGCGGCAAGCGTAAAGTATATCGCGACCGGCGGTCCGCAAGGGCTCAATGATGGTTCAGGAGGGTCAGGGCGGCGAGCGCGGCAGTCTCGGTACGGAGACGTCGGGAACCCAGATGGGCGGCCCGGGCACCGACCGAGCGCAATCGCTCCCGCTCGTCGTGCGTGAGTCCCCCCTCGGGTCCGACCACCGCCGCACATGGGCCGGCGGTCGGCAGTCCACCGGCGGAGAGCAGCTCGCCCAGGTGCTGATCGGCCCGGGCATCGAGCAGGATCAGCCCCTCGGGGGGTGGTGCGCACACGTCCTCGAGTGTGCACGCCGGGGTGATGGCGGGGAGGTATCCGCGGCCGCACTGCTTGACACTCTCCCGGGCCAGCTTCGACCAACGATCGAGACGCACCCCGCTCCGCTCGACCCGTTCGGTGAGTAACGGGACCAGGGCGTGCATGCCCAGAGCGGTCCCCTGCGCCACGATGGTGTCCATATGAGCCGGTCGGACCAAGGCGACGTAGAGGGTCACCCTACGCGCCGGTTCCCGCCAGTCGGGATGGACGGTGACCACCTCCAGGGCGCCGGTCTCCTCGTCGACCAGCCGGCAGCAGGCCGCCTCGCCCTCTCCGGAGAGAGCCCAGACCTCACGACCGGGGCGCAGCCGCCGGACCCGCAGCAGATGTCGGACCTCTTCCGGGTCGGGTTGGAGCCGCTGGCCGGGACGTAAGGGACCGGCCCCGGTGACCAGGGTGCAGACCTCTTCACTCACGGCTGATGGGCCTCCACCAGGGCCCAACCTTCGCGTATCGCACTCAGTCGGGCGTCGAGACCGGCGGTGTTGAGCAGACGGACGACCTCGCTGCCTTCCCCCTGCTCTTCTTCCTGGAGCCCGGCGGCCAGCAGATGCCCCCCGGGAGCGACCAGTCCGGCCAGCTGTTGGTGGTGGAGCCGGAAGAAGGTGGCGTAGACGTTGGCCAACACAAGCGGGAAGGGTCCGGTCAGCGCCAGTTCCGGGAATCGGGCCTGTACCAGGAGCACGCGGTCGGAGAGATCGTTGCGGGCCACATTGTCACGGGCCGAGGTCACGGCGTCGGCGTCGTAGTCGAATCCGAGAGCTGCGGGAGCGCCCAGCAGGACCGCCGCCAGCCCCAGGATGCCCGAGCCGCACCCCACATCCAGGACCGGCCCGGGAATCCCCGGAGCGAGGCGCTCGATCGCCTCGAGCACCAGTTCGGTGGAGGGGTGACGCCCGGTACCGAAGGCCATGCCGGGCTGGAGGACCAGGGGTACCCGGCCATCCGCGACCGGCGGGACCTCCCAGGGAGGCACGATCAGCAGCCGTCGGCCCACCGGCAGCGGCGGGAAGTGGTAACGCCATTGCTCGGCCCAGTCCACCGGCGGCACCGGCTCCAGTTCGGTCAGATCCCAGGGGCGGGCCTGCTCCCCCAGCTGTTCCAGGAAGGTGCGCAGACGGGCGTGGACGACGGGGGCGTGTTCGGCACTGAAGTGTGCGACCAGCACGGTCCGGTCGGCCGCCACCTCCGAGGCCTCGATCACCTCCACCCCGGGCGAACCCCAGTCGATGAGTTCGGCCCCGACCCAGTCGGCCATCGCGGTGGGCAGGCTGAGCCGCAGCCGCGACCAGTGCTCCTCAGCCACGCCGGGCCTTCCGCAGGTCGGCCTGGACCTTATCATCAGGGTCGAGCTTGCCCGATCCGCCGAGTTCCTCGAGCGTCTTCTTGTCCTTGCCGCTCAGTTTGTTCGGGGTCCAGACGACCAACTCGACCAACTGGTCCCCTTTCCCGTAGCCGTTCAGGTGAGGGAGCCCCTCACCCCTCAGACGCAGGACCTTTCCCGACTGGGTGCCGGCCGGGACCTTGACCCGAGCCTTGCCGCGCAGGGTCGGCACCTCGATGCTGCCGCCCAGGGCGGCGACGGCGAAGGAGACCGGCTGGAGACGATAGAGGTCGTCTCCCTCCCTTTCCAGGTCGGGATGCCGCTTCTCCTCGATGATCACGATCACGTCCCCCGACGGTCCTCCGCGCAGTCCGACGTTCCCCTCGCCCCGGACGGTCAGGTAGTTGCCGGCGGCCGCCCCGGCCGGCACCTTGACCGAGAGCGTGGCCTGGGCCTGAATGCGGCCACTCCCCTGACAGTCCGCACAGGGGTGCTCGATGACCGTCCCCTCCCCCTGGCAGGTGGGACAGGTGGTCACGTTGACCATCTGACCGAAGAAGGAACGGCTCACCTGCTGGACCTGACCGGCGCCGTTGCAGGTGCCGCAGGTCTTGGGTTCGGAACCGGCCCGAGCGCCCTGACCGCCGCAGGTGGCGCAGCGCTCCCAGCGGCGCAGCCGGATCTTCTTGGTGGCGCCCACGGCGATCTCTTTGAGGGTCAGCGGGAGGCGCACCTCGAGGTTGCCCCCCCGGCTGACGGTGCGCCGCCGGCGCCCACCGCCGAACCCTCCGAAGAGATCCTCGAAGCCTCCGCCGAAAGTGCCCCCGAAGTCGCGCATGAAGGCTCGCAGGGCCTCGGAGAGGTCGATGGTCTCGAATCCGAAGCCCCCCGCCCCGCCGGCCCCGGTGGCGGCTCCGGCATGTCCGAAGCGGTCGTAGCGGGCGCGCCGGTCGGAGTCCTTGAGCACTTCGTAGGCCTCGGTGGCCTCCTTGAAGCGCTCTTCGGCCTCCTTGTCCCCGGGGTTGCGGTCAGGATGGTGTTTGAGAGCGAGTTTGCGGTAGGCCTTCTTGATCTCGTCCTCACCGGCATCCCGCCCTACTCCGAGGACCTCGTAGTAGTCCCGCTTGGCCATGGGCTAGAGATCCTCCGCCTGGGCCGCAGTCCCACCCCGGGAGACCACCACCTTGGCCGGCCGCACCACCCGGCCGTTCAGGACATAGCCCGGTTCCACGACCGTGACGATGTGGTCTTCCTCGACCTCTTCGTGAGAGATAGCGGCCACCGCCTCGTGCCGGTTGGGGTCGAAGGTCTCACCTTTGGGCACCTCACGCTCCACCCCGTGCCGCTGGAGCACCTCGGCCAGCTGCTGACGGATGAGGACCACCCCGTCGTGGAAAGCCTGGTAGTCCCGGGTGCCCTCTCCGGCCGCGATGGCCCGGTCGAGGGCGTCGAGGACGGGCACCAGACCGCCGACCAGCCCTTCGGTACAGAAGCGCACCAGGTCCTCCTGCTCCCGCTGGCGGCGCTTGCGATAGTTGTCGAACTCGGCGGCCAGTCGGAGCAGACGCTCCTCGAGTTCCCGGATGCGCTCCCCGGAGTTCCCGACCGCGTCGGCATCCGGTCCGGTCGCCCCCTCCGTCTTGATCGTCATCTCCGGAGCGGCATCCTCCAGGGCGTCGGAACCGCCGGCGCCGGCCTCGTGCGGGTGCAGGTCCTCATCTCGGGTCGGCTCGGTCTTGGGTTTCCTCACTCCTGACCTCTCTCCTGATCGGGGTTCTGCACTTCATCGTGGTCGTCTTCTTCGCCGTCGGAGGGCATCCCCTCCCCACTCTCGCCTCCCAACACCTCACCCACGATCCGGGCTGTGTACGCCACCAGTCCGGCCAGCCTGGAGTACTCCATCCGGGTCGGCCCCAGCACGCCCACCGAACCCTCCAGCTCACCGGCCTGGTAGGCGGAGGAGACGATGCTGCAGAACCGGATCTCCCCCTCCTCGTTCTCCTGACCGATGGTGATCCGAAGACCGCCCTCGCTCCCCTTGCGCTCCAGGACCCGTACGAAGACCTCCTTCTGCTCCAGGGCCTTGGTGATGGCCAGCAGCCGTTCGCGGTCGGCGAACTCGGGGAGACTCAGGATGTTGGGCATGCCGGAATAGTGGACCTGGGCTTCGGCCGACGGGGCGGAGAAGATCTCCTCGGAATTGTTCAGGATGAGTTTGAGGATCCGGGGATCGGCAGCCGTGACGTCGCGCAGGCGTTCCCGCAGGCTTTCCCGGATGGCCTTCATGGGCAGGCCGTTCAGACGCTCGTTGAGCAGATGGGCGGTGGCTTGAAGTCCCTCCCGGTCGACCACCGCCTCCAGTTCGATGACCACGGTGCGCACGAAACCGTGGGCGATGGTCAGCACGGCCAGGATCTTGCGCTCCCCCAGCCCCACCAGTTCGAGCTTCTCGAAATGTCCCTCGTCCAGACGCGGCTCCAGACTCACAGCCAGCAGATTGGTGATGCTGCTCAGGGCCCGGACCGTGCCGGTCAGGATGGCCGCAGCGTCCGAGCTGCTGCTGCCCGCCTCGTGCAGTACCGCTTCACGGATGGCGTGTCGTTCGCGCCGGCTCAGCCCGCGAGGGGACATCAGCTGGTCGACGTAGACGCGATAGCCGATATCGGTCGGCACCCGGCCGGCGCTGGTGTGCGGCTGTTCCAGCAGTCCGGCGGCCTCCAGGTCGTTCATCGTGTTGCGGATGGTGGCCGGGGAGAGATGGATGCCGAAGCGGCGGGCCAGGGTCCTGCTGCCGACCGGGGAGGCGTCATGGACATGGGCCTGGACCACGTAGGCCAGGATCTGCCGCTCCCGCTCTGTGAGTGCCCGCCCGTCCATGGCCGTCCCCTCCCGCCCGCCGACCTGTGCGTGCGAGTCGGTTCCATCACCCGTAATGGTATGCTCGGTAACGGTTTAGCACTCTTACAAAGAGAGTGCTAAGTATTCCAAGATACGGCCGGGGTCGGCCAGGGTCAAGCGGGCGGGGCGGACACCTCCCCGGTCCCGGGCTCCCCTCCGGCGGTGAGCCCGGGAGCGGATGGCGGCTCCCCGACCACGGCCGGCCGGTCGCTGCGGGCGGCCTTGAGGAGCAGGATAAGGAAGGAGCCCCAGACCCCACCCAACACGATCACCATGACGACCACGCTCTCCAGGGTCATGCCGACACCTCCTCTCCACGGCGGTTGCCCAGCACCCGGGAGCTCATCCAGCCGTTCAGCAGGCCCAGGACCAGGGCCAGCAGTCCCCACTGGAAGAGGCAGGTGCCCAGACTGTAGGTGCCCAGCGGATTCCACCAGCGGTCGCCGAACCCGAAGGACTGGATGCTCCACCAAACCAGCAGGACGCTGACCTCGATGGGCAGCACCACCCCGACCAGGCCGCGGAAGAACCCGCCCAGGTTCACCTCGTTTCCGGGCAGGTTGACCAGCTCGGTGCGTACCCGTTCCAGACCGAAGCGGATGGCGGCGAAGGCGAACAGCCCGCCGCTGACCATCAGCCCGAGCCCCCAGACCCAGTCCTGGTTGGCGAAGAAACCCAGGTTGAAGGCGCTGGGCAGACCACCCAGGAAGCCTACTCCGCCCACCAGGCCGATGGCCCGATGGCGATCGAGCCCGAAGTCCATGACCATGCGGGTGGCCAGCTCGATCATGGCGATCAGGCTGGAGAGGGCGGCCGCGGTCAGGGCCAGGAAGAAGAGGACGGTGAAGAACCCGCCCACCGGGAGCTTCTGGAAGAGGATGGGGATCCAGACGAAGGTCAGTCCGGTGGAGGCCGGACCGCTGTAGGTAGCCACCGCGAAGGCCTCCTCGAAGGTTCCGAAGGAGGCGAAGACGGTGGGCAGGATGGCCAGGGCGGCCAGCAGGCTGATGCTGTTGTTACCCAGCCCGATGAGCAGGGAGTTGCCGACCGTGTCCTCCTGACTGCGGGTGTAGACGGCGTAGGTCAGCAGCAGCCCCCACCCCGCCCCGGTCGACCAGGCCGACTGGGTCAGCCCCTCGAGCCAGATCCGGTAGTCACCCAGCCGGCTCCAGTCGATGTGGAACATGAACTGCAGACCGCGTTCGGCCCCGGGCAGGGTCACCGCCCGCACGGCGGCCACCAGCAGGAGCAGGAAGAGGGTCGGGATGAGGATGCGGTTGGCCCGCTCGATCCCCTTGACCACCCCCCGGTAGATGACCCAGGCCCCCAATCCCATGGCGAGGAGGTGGTAGGGGACGGCCGCCCCCGAGGTGGCGAAGGACTCGAAAGCGGTCTGAGCGGTCTCGGGACTGCCCAGACCCTTCAGGCCGCCGCCCAGCGCGGCCACCAGGTAACGCACGCACCAGCCGGTGTCCACCGAGTAGTAGAACATGATGAAGATGGTGACCATGGCCACGAAGCCGCCCATCCAGGCGTAGCGCGGCCCGATCAGGGTGGCGAAGGCCCCGACCAGTCCCTTGCGGGCCTTCTTACCCATCCCGACCTCGAGGATCAGCAGCGGGATCGACCAGGTGAACAGGAAGATGAGCCAGGGGATGAGGAAAGCGCCCCCCTCGTTGACAGCGAAGATACGCGGGAACCGCCAGACGTTGCCGGTGCCCACCGCCATCCCCATGGCCGCGATGACGAACCCCCAGCGCGAGGTGAAGGTCTCCTGTCTCTCGGTCATGCGCACGGTCCTTTCGGTCGCTCTCCCGGCGATCCTCTGTCCCGACGGTAATCTCTAAGGACTGCTTATACCACCAGCAGCCCTATGATGCCCACCCCCCAGCAGTACCAGGCGAAGGGGGCGAGCCCCCGGCGCCGCAGTACCTCGAGCAGCAGGGCGATGGCCGCCAGTCCGGAGAGGAACGAGGCCACCAGCCCCATTACCAGCCCGCCGGCCAGGGGGGCCACGGCCCCCGCTCCCCCCTCGAAGAGGTCGAGCAGGTGGAGGAAGGCCGCCCCGCCGATGGCCGGGATGCTCAGCAGGAAGGAGAACTCGGCCGCCTCCCGCCGGTCGGTACCTGCCCAGAGTCCGACCGCGATGGTCGAACCCGAGCGGGAGATGCCCGGCAGGATGGCCACCGCCTGGGCCAGCCCCATGGCCAGCCCGGCAGGACCGTCAGGGCGTGTCTGGCGGGGTCGGGCCCAGCGGCTGGTGAAGAGGATCACGCCGGTGACCATCAGGCCCCAGAGGGCGGCCTGTGTACTCTCGAAGACGGCGGCGATGGAATCCTCCAGCAGGAGCCCGACGGCGGCTGCCGGCAGGGTCCCGATGAGCAGCCATAGGATATAACGATGAGCCTGCGGGCCTTCCGGCCCCCGGGTCAGACTGCGGGCCACCAGCCAGGCCAGCCGGTGGCGGAAGTAGACCAGCACGGCCAGCAGGGTCCCGGTGTGCAGGGTGACCTCGACCAGCAGTCCCCCCTCTCGGACCCCCAGCAGGGCCTCGGTGAGGACCAGGTGGCCGCTGGAGGAGACCGGCAGGAACTCGGTCGCCCCCTGGACCAGCCCGAGCAGCAGCGCTTCCCAGAGACCCATCAGTCCTCCTCGATGACGACGAACGCGATGTTGCGACCCGGATCTCCGCCTGAGGCGCGATGACTGTGCAGGGTGACGCCCTCGGGCGCCCCGCGCCCGCAGGCGGTGCACCAGCCCCGGTCGGTCACTACCGACTCCGGAGGCACACCGGCCGCCTTCAGGGCGGCAGCGATCGCCGCCGGCAGGTCGAGCCGCAGCCCGGCCTCCGATTTCACCAGATGCTCGGCGGGGAAGAGGTCGGCGAACTCAGGTCCGACCTCGTAGCAGCAGGGGCCCAGCATCGGGCCGATGGCTACCTTCAGGTCGCCGGGGGAACATCCGGCCAGCCGGCCGAGATCGGCGACCGCGGCCTGCACCACGCCGGCCCGAGTGCCGCGCCAGCCGGCGTGTACCATGGCCACCCCCCTTCCTTCCGGGGCGGCCAGCACCACCGGGGCGCAGTCGGCGATCCGCACGCAGAGGGCGAGTCCCGGCTCGGCGGTCACCAGGGCGTCGCCGTCGATACGCTCGGGGAAGCCCGGCCAGGGCGCCCTATGGACCCGGGACGAGTGTACCTGGTGCAGCAGGGCGACCCGGGCGAGCGACACCCGAGCGGCCCGGGCGGCCCAGGCGAGGCCTGCCACCAGGTCGGCGGCGTCTACCGGCCGACGGGAACAACCGGCCCGCACCCCGGACCGGGTGGACAGCCCGATGAGGGTGTCCCGGGGGACATGCGGGAAATCCTTCCGGACCGGAAGGTTCACGACTCCTCCATCGGGCCGGTGAGCCGTTCGGTCTGCTCGACCCCCTTGATCCGGCGGACCCGCTTCATCACCCGCTGGAGTTGCTGCAGGTTGCGCACCTCGACCACGAAGTGGCCGACCGCTTCACCCCCTCCTGTAGTCATGTTCACGCTCTTGATGTTGGTGCTCTCGCTCGAGATGGCCCGACTGACCTCGTTGAGCAGGTTGATCCGGTCGCGGGCCCGCACGCTCACCCCGGCCAGAAAGCTCTGGTCCTTCTCGGTGTCCCAGGCCACGTCGATGACCCGCCCCGGATCCTCCAGGATCCGCACCAGGTTGGGGCAGTCGGCCCGGTGGATCGTCAGACCCCGCCCCCGGGTGATGTAGCCCACGATGCGATCCCCCGGTATGGGCTGACAGCAGCGGGCGAAGTGGATCATCAGGTTCCCATCACCCTGTACGCTCACCCCGCGCACCGTGCTGCGGGCCCGGTCGACCAGCCGCTGCAGGAACCCCTCGCCCGTCTCGTCCGGGGCCGAGGTCTCCTCGGGGCGCAGCTTCTTGAGCAGACGCTCCATCCGCAGGGTCCCGCGCCCGAGCGCCTCGAAGAGATCGGCCAGGGTAGCGAAGTCGACCGACTGGGCCAGGTCGGTGAGTTCGTCCTTGGCCGGTGGCTTGATCCGGGCCCGTTTGAGCTCGCGCTCCAGCATCTCCTGCCCGAGCCGGATGGACTGCTCGGCCTGCTGCTCGCGCAGGTAGCGTTTGATGTTGGTCCGGGCCTTGCTGGACTTGACCATCCGCAGCCACGACTGGTTGGGCCGCTGATGGCTGCTGGTGAGGATCTCGACGGGGTCGCCGCTGTGCAGGCGGTGGTCGAGGGGGACGATGCGCCCGTCCACCTTGGCCCCCTGGCAGTGGAGTCCGACGTCGGTGTGGACGGCGAAAGCGAAGTCGATGGGGGTGGAGTCGGCCGGCAGCTGGACGACGTCCCCGCGCGGCGTGAAGACGTAGACCTCGCTCTCGAAGAGCTCGAGCTTGAGGTGTTCGAGGAACTCCTGGGGGTCCGAGGCGTCGGTCTGGCGTTCGATGACCCCCCGGATCCAGCGCACGTGCGGGTCCCAGGGATCGCTGCGCCCCTCCTCCTCCTCGGCCTTCCCCTCCTTGTACTTCCAGTGGGCGGCGATCCCTTCCTCGGCGATGCGATGCATCTCCTGGGTGCGGATCTGGATCTCGACCGGTTCCCCGTGCGGCCCGACCACGGTGGTGTGGATCGACTGGTAGCCGTTCGATTTGGGGTTGGCGATGAAATCCTTGAAGCGGTGGGAGATGGGAACGAAGAGGTGATGGACGATACCCAGCATATGGTAGCAGTCTAGGGTCCGTTTGGCCACGATGCGGAGGGCCACGATGTCGTAGATCTCCTCCAGACCCATCGTCTTGCTGTGCATCTTGTTGTAGATCGAAAAGTACGACTTGTGCCGCCAGGTGATCTCGGCGGCGATCCCCGCCCGGTCGATCTCCTCCTGGATCGGCCGCCGGACCTCCTCGAGGGCGATCATGCGCCGGCGCTTGTCGGTCTCCATATCCTCGGCCAGGTTCTTGAAGTCCTCGGGCTCGAGCAGGGCCAGGGCCAGGTCCTCCAACTCGGTCTTGACCCGGTTGATGCCGAAACGGTGGGCCAGAGGGGCATAGACGTCGAGGGTCTCACGGGCGATGCGCTCGACCTTCCTGCGGTCGAGCCCGCCCAGGGTGCGCATGTTGTGCAGACGGTCGGCCAGTTTGATCAGGATGACCCGCAGGTCCTGGGCCATCGAGAGGAGCATCTTGCGAAAGTTCTCGGCCTGGGCCTCCTCCTGAGAGCGGAACTCCAGGCCGCTGATCTTGGTGACCCCTTCGACCAGGAAGGCGACGTCGGGGCCGAACTCCTCGGTCAGCTGGTCCTTGGTGACCCGGGTGTCCTCCAGCACGTCATGGAGGAGTCCGGCGGCCACCGTCGCAGTGTCGAGGTTGAGGCGGGCCAGCTCGAGGGCGACCGCCATGGGATGGAAGAGGTACTGCTCGCCGCTCTGCCGATGCTGTTCCCGGTGGGCCTGTTCACTGAAGCGGTAAGCGTGACTCAGA
>CAYUVJ010000025.1:0-13537 GCA_964447955.1 uncultured Gemmatimonadota bacterium | reverse complement strand
GGGTAGCCTTCAACCTCGACCGCTTCTTCAAGGCGGCCGGCGCCCACGGCAAGCAGGCCCTGTCGATGAGCATGGGCTTCGGCTGCAATGCGGCCGGGGTGATCGCCACCCGGGTCATCGATTCTCCGCGGGAGCGGCTCATCGCCATCCTGACCAACAACTTCGTGCCCTGCAACGGACGCTTCCCCACCCTGATCATGCTCGCCACCATCTTCGTGGGGGCGAAGTTCCCGGCCGCCTTCGCCTCGGCGGCCGCCGCCGGGGCGGTGGTCATGGTGGTGATGGTGGGCGTTCTGGTCACCCTGCTCGTCTCGGCCTTCCTGTCCCGCACCGTGCTCAAGGGGGAACCCTCCAGCTTCACGTTGGAACTCCCCCCCTACCGACGCCCCAACATCAAGCAGATCCTCTACACCTCGCTCATCGACCGCACCCTGTTCGTGCTCTGGCGGGCCATCGTCATGGCCGCCCCGGCCGGCGCCCTCATCTGGATCCTGAGTGCGGTGAGTATCGGGGGAACGAGTCTGACCACCCACCTGGCCGGCGGACTCGACCCGCTGGGCCGGGCCATCGGTCTGGACGGGGTTATCCTGCTGGCCTACGTCATCGCCATCCCAGCCAACGAGATCGTGGTGCCCACTATCCTGATGGCCTACACCGGGGCCGGACAGATGATCGAACTGGAGAGTCTGGGCGCCCTGCGCGAGGTGCTGGTGGGCGGCCAGGGCTGGACCTTGCTGACGGCGGTCTCCCTGATGCTCTTCAGCCTGCTCCACAATCCCTGCTCGACCACCCTCTGGACGATGTGGAAGGAGACCGGCTCGAAGAAGTGGACGGTGGTGGGCGCCCTCATGCCCCTGGCCATCGCCTTCGCGGTCTGCTTCGTGGTGGCCAACCTCTGGCGGCTCATCGCCGGACTCTGAGACCGGTCACGCCACACGACCCAGACCTGCGAAGGCCGGGGCACCGGACGGGTGCCCCGGTCCAATCCCGTTCAGCGCCCCGGGCCGCCCCCCAGCCAGGATGCGGGGATGCGCCGGTTCGGGCGCTCGAAGGCGGTCGCGATGGAGGAGATCCACCAGCGCCCCTCCTTGCGTACCAGGTGCATGTAGTCCACCCCCCGCCCCTGCGGGGTGGTCGCGTCCCAGGCGGCATAGACGACGAAGACCACCCGGGCGACGGTGACGGTGCCGAATTCCTCGAGTTGGAGAGCCACCACCTCTTCCCGGAAACCGGGCTCACTCATGCGGAACTGGGTCACGTCCGCCTGGAAGAGACCAATGAACGATTCGAGCGAGTGCAGTTCTTCCTCGTCCCGGCCGCGGACCGGCTGGCCGATCGTGGCCCCGGTGTCGATCAGCTGGCGCATACGGTCCCAGTCCCCGGTGTCGCCGGGCCGAAAGGAGCAGGCCCGGTAGAGGTCGCGGACCACGTACTCAGCCACGGTGTAGTCACCACGGTAATCTCGGGGCGGGTCCTGAGGCGCGGCGGCGGAGGCGGCACCCTGCAGGGTCAGCAGGAGGGTCAGCAGGGTCGGGATCGACGGCATCGGTCTCTGCTCCGGCCTGGGTGGAGGACAGTCGTATACGGTCAGACTACCACACAGGATGAGTGTCGGCACGGGTCGGTTGCGGTCATCCCGATGCCCTCCGTCGTCGGCGGCCTCTCCGGCCGTCACCGGCCCGGCAGGGTCCCGCGCAGACGGATATCACGCGAGGAAGCGCCCACGGACACCGGGCGATCCTCCTCGGGGAGGACCCAGGCCTGCTCCTCCGGGGACCAGTAGGAGAGGTCGCGGAGTCCGATTCGCAGCCTGACCCTGCTCCGTTCGCCGGCCTTCAGGCTGAGGCGACGGAACCCGGCGAGCTGCCGCTTTTCCATCCGGACCGCCGTCCCTTCGGGCGCACCGAGGTACACCTGCGCGACCTCGATGCCGTCCCGCGACCCGGTGTTCCGGACGTCGAAGACCACCTCGGCCTCCCCGGACCGCAGCGCGCGGACCCGGAGCTCGGAGTATTCGAACGTGGTGTAGGAGAGCCCGTGACCGAACGGGAAGAGCGGGTCCACATCGTGGGCGTCGTACCAGCGGTACCCCATGAAGATGCCCTCGGAGTAGAGCTGCACGCCGTCCACCCCCGGGTACTGCAGGGGGGTGCTCGTCGGCTGTCCGGACTCACTCGACGGGAAGGTGACGGGCAGCCGCCCGCCCGGGTCGACGTCGCCCACCAGGACCGCCGTGGTCGCCTCTGCTCCCTCCTGCCCCGCGTACCACATCTGGAGCACCGCATCCACCGAGTCCAGCCACGGCATCGCGACCGGGGCCCCGGTGTTCAGCACGACCACCGACTTGCCCCGGGCCGCGGCGGCGACCGCCTGGATGAGCGTGTCCTGACCTTCGGTCAGCGCGAGCGAGAGCTGGTCCCTACCCTCGGTCCCCTCCCGGTGGGCGAAGAGGAGCACCGCCTCCGCCTCGCGGGCGGCCTCCACCGCCCGTTCAATCGCCGCCATCCGGTCCGACGGGGTCGACCAGGCCAGCCTCACCTGGGCCGGGTCCTCCCCGACGTCCACAGTCACCCGGACCGTGTGCCGCTCGCCCGCCCGCAGGGTGATCGGACGCCTCGTGTTCGAGAGTCCGTCAACGGTCGGGAGGAGCGTGCCCCGACCGAACCCGCCCCGGCCCCCCCGGCCGCTCTCGTCGTCCAACTGCAACCGCGCCCGGCCCCCGGAGGAGTGCAATCGGAGCTCGTACTCGCCCGACTCGGGGGCGATGAGCGTCGCGCTCCAGGTCCAGGTGCCGCTCTGCCGCAGGGCCCCCTCCCCGGTCGCGTCCAGGTGCGGGACCACGGACTGCTGACTGTCGGGAGTGGTGCACTGCAGGCCTCTCGTCCGGCTCCCTGCCACGGGGGTGAAGGCCTCAGCGGGGATGACCGCGCCGTCCAGGTCGATGCCCGGGAACCAGCGTACCCTGGCGTCCGGACCGGCCCGCCGCTCCAGGGCCCGGAGCACCGGTTCGGTGCGGAAGGCCGGGACCTGCGCGCTCCCGCCCCCCCCGATCAAGGGAACCGCCGCGGCCGGTCCTACGACCACCAGGTCGTGGAGGTCCTCATCGTCGAGCGGCAGGGCCTGCTCCTCGTTCTTCAAAAGCACCGCCCCCGCCTCGGCGATCCGCCGGGCCACGGCGGCATCCGCCGCCTCGTCGATCGGCGGCCGCGGCGACGGCTCCCCGGTCAGCAGTCCGAACCGGTCCATGATGGTCAGGATCCGGCGGACGGAGCGGTCCACAACCTCGATGGGGACCTCCCCGTCCTCTACCGCCTGTTTCAGGGAATCACCGAACCAGCGGCCGCTCGGCATCTCCATGTCCAGCCCGGCGGTGAGAGCCCCTGCAGTGCTGTGGGTGGCGCCCCAGTCGGACATCACCCAGCCCTCGAATCCCAGTTCGTCCCGGAGCACCCGGGTGAGTACCTCTTCGTTCTCGCAGGCGTAGGTGCCGTTGATGCGGTTGTAGGAACCCATCACCGATCCCACCCCGGCCCGCACCGCCGCCTCGAACCCGGGCAGGTAGATCTCGTGGAGGGTGCGGTCGTCGACGGTCGCGCTCACCGAGTTCCGGTCCGCTTCCTGGTTGTTGGCGATGTAGTGCTTGATGGTCGCGATGAGCCCAACCTCCTGTACCCCCCGGACCTCCTCTGCCACCAGGGTGGCGACGAGGAAGGGATCCTCCCCCAGGGTCTCGAAGTTCCTTCCCGCATAGGGCACGCGGACGATGTTCACCATCGGGGCCAGCAGGACGTCCTGCCCGCGGGCCAGCCCTTCCCGCCCCATGATACGGCCGTATTCCCGGGCCAGGTCGGGGTCGAAGGTGGCGGCGAGAGCCACCGGGGCAGGCAGACCGGTCGCCGGTTCCCGGGTGCGTATCCCGGCCGGCCCGTCCGCGAGCCGCAGCGGAGGGATCCCCAGCCGGGGCACACCGGGAAGGTAGCCGGCGCCGGCAAGGCCTTCAGGGTCCCGTTCACCGTGCAGAAGGCTGAGTTTCTCGTCCAGGGTCAGTTCGGCCAGCAGTCCGTCGATGTCGGCTCCTCCGCCCCATCCCATGCACCCCGGGGTGACGGCGACGAGGAGAAGGCTGAACAGGACGACGGAACATGGGATGAGGCGGGACAGCGGACGATGCGGGGACATGGGCGTCCTCTCCGGTTCGGGACGGAACCTCCTCCGACCTCAGTGCCAGATGATACTGTACTCGTTCCCCAGCACGTCGTTGTAATTGACGCTGAGTGACCGGAGTGAAGAGACCTGGATCGACTCGCCCACCGGCACCGAGGTCAGCTGTTCGATCGTGCGGTTCGTCTTCACCCGCTCATAGAGGCTCCCGATCTCGACCCGGGTATCATCGAACCGCGAGAGCTGCAGCTGCAGGCAGGTGATGAACGTGGCGGGATCGACCGGGGTGCCGTCCGGCGACCTGTACTCCAATGATACCGTTGTGATCTCACCGTTCAAGTCGGTGTGGAGGGTCGGGATCGCGACGACCACCGGAGGGACATCGCCCCGGCCCCACTGACCGCCGTAGACCGAGAAACTGGAGGTAAGCGTGAGACGCCGCCCCTGGAGCAGGTCGGGGACCCCGTCGCCATCGGCATCGATGTTCTGAGCCAGTGCATCGAAGAAGGCTCCCAGCTCCCGGAGTCGCGCGACCTCCTCGGGGGTAATGTCGATCTCGTCCCCGATGGGGTCGTGGGACGGGATGACGCTGGTGCTGTCCTGGGTCAGGTTGGCCAGGTCGATGACGACGTTCTCCTCGTCCCTCAGGTTGCTGAGCGGCAGCACGTTCAATCCCCCGGCGAAGAGGTTCCCGATGTACTGGTCACCGGCGCCGAGGAAGATGAGCGCGGTCGCGGTACCGTTCTCGGCCCGCACGGAGAACGAGCCGTCCACGATGTCCGCGAGCTGGTAGTCGCTGAAGGAGAAGACCAGCACCCGGCAGGCGTCCGAGAGGTCCAGCTGGGCCGAAGACCCGTGACCGGCACGTCGGACGGATGGGCCCACTCCGATCGTACCGGTGATCGTGACCCGGGGGGTGTCGTCGCCCCCCGGACCGAAGGGCGATCCCCCGCAGCACGGGAACAGGGCGAGGACGGCGATGAGAGGGATGGCGAACTGGACAGGACGGCACTGCAGGAAGAGCAGGAACCCGCGAAGAACCCTTCGCATGACACGCGGACTTTCTCCCAGGCCGGACCGCTCCGGATGGTATTCGGTACACGGACTCCGACGTCGCGTCTCGAACCGTTGTCCGCTGAGAGCCAAGATACGTGTCCGTCGGATGGTCCGCTATGGACAGTGCATCACAGACCGTGTGCCACACGGCCCGGATGACGTCCCGGCCTGAGCAATGACCGGCATCCCTGCATGGGACCCGCATCCCACTCCTCTCTTCCGTCCCGGCAGGTGCTTTGATAGGTTCCTTTCTGTCCGGTTCCGCCGGCTCAACCTACCTCCGTGGGTCGGATCCGGGAGGGGGCGAGGGAGAACAGGAAGGCGCAGGCAGAAGAGGAGGAAGGTCATGTCGCAAAAGTTCAGCCGGGGTTCTCATCCGATCCTGCTGGCCGTCTGCCTGGCAGCCGGTGCCCTCTTATCCGCACGCACCGGGGCGAGCTCGGCACTCACCGATCCTGCCGGAAGGCAGGCGTCCGGCGCCTTCGACCGCTGGTTCACACCGGAGACCATGCGGGTGGACTACTACCACACGGGCGGTCCGGGCGGGGAGACGCTGGCCCTGGACCGGGTGGTCTCCGACGGCGCCTGGGCGGGCAGCACGACCCGGCTGGTGGACGACACCGGCCTGGGGGCCTACCGCTTCCTGGTGGTCGACCCGGCCTCCGGGGAGGTGCTCTACTCCCGGGGCTTCGCCTCCCTCTACGGGGAATGGGCGACCACGTCCGAGGCCCGGACCATGAACCGGACCTACCACGAGTCGGTCCGGTTCCCCTGGCCGCAGGCCCCGGTCCGGGTCGATTTGCAGCAGCGCGATGCGCAGAACCGGTTCGTCCCGCTGGCCTCCTTCGAGATCGACCCCGCCGCCCGGGGGGTGGACCGGAGTGAACCGGCCGGCCGGGGCACTGTCTGGACGCTCTTCGAGAACGGTCCTCCGCAGCAGAAGGTCGACCTGGTCCTGCTCGGGGTCGGTTACACCGCCGCCGAGATGGAGGCGTTCCACGCCGACGCCCGCCGGCTCACCGAGGTCCTCTTCTCCTTCGAGCCCTACCGGAGCCGACGCAGCGACTTCAACGTCCGGGCCATCGACCTGCCGGCTCCGGCCTCGGGGGTCTCCCGCCCCCACGCCGGGAAATACCGCCGCGACCCGGTCGGGACCACCTACAGCGTCTTCGACAGCGAGCGCTACGCCCTGGCCCTGGACAACCGCGCCCTGCGGGAGGTACTGGCCGCGGCCCCCTACGAGTGCGTGGGCATCCTGATCAACGAGGCCCAGTACGGCGGAGGGGGCATATTCGGCTGGCAGGCGGCGGCCGCGGTGGGCTCGGCCTTCTCCGACTACATCTTCGTGCACGAGTTCGGCCACCACTTCGCCGCCCTGGCCGACGAGTACTACACCTCTCCGGTGGCCTACGAGACCGGCGCGGTCGAGCTCTCCGAGCCGTGGGAACCCAACATCACCGCCCACCCTGACCCCACCGTCCTCAAGTGGGGCGACCTGGTGACGGCCGGCACACCCCTCCCCACCCCCTGGGAGAAGGAGCGCTACGAGACGTTCGCCCGCGGCATCCTGACCCGTCGTCTGAAGCTCATCGAGGACCAGGCCTCCGAGGCGGAGTTCGACCGTCTCTTCACCGAACAGCGGGAGGTGGAACAGGAGATGCTGGGCGGGATGGCCTTCAGCGGCCGGGTGGGCGCCTTCGAGGGGGCCGGCTACGAAGCGGTCGGGCTTTATCGCCCCGAGATCGACTGCATCATGTTCACCCGCGACATGACCGGGTTCTGCCGGGTCTGCCAGCGGGCCATAGAACGGATGATCGACCTCTACAGCCGACCCTGAACGGTTCGATTCATCGTCGGAAGCAGTCCGGGATCCATCGGGGACCGCTGGGGGCAGCGCGCGGTGACCGCCCGGGGCCTCTCCCCGGAGATCCGGGGCCGGGGCTCACCAGCCTTTCGGGGCGGCCGCCCGATCCACCAGCCAGAGCAGTTCCCCGGCCGGTTCGAGACGGCCGACCGGGAGGGACCTTCCGGCCGGGTCGGTCTCATCGAACAGCCGGGTCAGGACCCCGCGCTTCCCCTCCCCCGCCACCGACAGGACGACCGTACGGGCCGCCGCCAGCTGGGGCAGGGTCAGGGTGACGCGCTCCCGGGGCGGACGCTCGGGCGGTCCCACCACCTCGCGCACCCAGCGTACCTGTTCTTCCAGCAACGGGTCCCCGGGGAAGAGCGAGGCGATGTGCCCATCCTCGCCGACCCCCAGCAGGACGACGTCGAAGAGCGGGCCCGGCGACGGTCCCTCCAGGACCCCGAAGAAGTCCCGCAATCCGGACTCATAGCGCCGGGCGGCCTCGGCCGGTGAGCCGGACTCGGTGGGTACCCGGTGGACGTGCCCGGCAGGCGGATCGAGGTCCTCCAGCAGGGTCTCCCGGGCCAGCCGGTAGTTGCTGTCGGGATGGTCGGGAGGCACCCAACGCTCGTCCCCCCAGAATAAGTGCAGACTGTCCCGAAGGCCGGCTTCGGCCAGCGGTTCGACCAGGAGGGGATGGTAGTACCGCGGCGTACTGCCGCCGGTGAGCACCAGCGTGGCCCGGCCGCGCTCGGCGACCGCGGTCCGGACCCGATCGGCGACGACCGCGGAGACCTCCCCGGCCAGTTGGTCGGCATCCGGCAGGACCCGCACCAGACCCCTCACCCTACCCTCCAGGCATGCCCCTGGCCGGCCAGCAGACGGTCGGCGACCTCGGGCCCCCAACTGCCGGCCGGGTAGCCGTGGATCTCCCGCTCCCCTCCCAGCAGAGGCTCGAAAAGCCGCCACGAGGTCGTCACTTCGTCATGATGTACGAACAGGGTCTGGTCGCCGGTCATGACGTCCAGCAGCAGGGTCTCATAGGCCTCCGGCAGGGGTTCGAAGGCGTCGGCGTAACGGAAGGAGAGCCGCTGGGGCACCAGCCGCAACGGTTCGCCCGGGGCCTTGACGTCGAAGACCAGCGAGAACCCCTCGTCGGGCTGGAGGGTGATGATCAGGGCGTCGGAGTGCTCGTACGCTTCCCCTCCGGCGAAGAGGGAGATCGGAGGGGGCCGGAAGTTGACCACCACCTGGGTCAGCCGCCGGGCCAGACGTTTGCCGGTACGCAGGTAGAAAGGGACCCCCTGCCAGCGCCAGGTGTCTACCCAGAGCCGGGCGGCCACGAAGGTCTCGGTGGTCGAGTCCGGCGGCACCCCTTCCTCCTCCAGGTAGCCTGGGACCTCCACATCATCGACCGGTCCCGCCAGGTAACGACCGAAGACCACGTCCCGGGGCAGGATCGGCCGCACCGCCTTGAGGACCTTCACCTTCTCATAACGGATGGCATCGGCCTCGAGGCCTACCGGCACCTCCATGGCCAGCAGGGAGAGCAACTGGGCCAGGTGGTTCTGGACCATGTCCCGCAGGGCACCCGAAGTGTCGTAGTAGCCCGCCCTTCCCGCCACCCCGACCCTCTCTGAGGTCGTGATCTGTACACTCTCGACCCGTTCCCGGTTCCAGAGCGACTCGAAGACGGGGTTGGCGAAGCGGAAGACGAGCAGGTTCTGGACGGTCTCTTTGCCCAGATAGTGGTCGATCCGGTAGACCTGCTCCTCGTCGAACCAGCGGTGGATGTCTTCGCTCAGGGCCTCGGCCGAGGCCAGGTCGTGACCGAAGGGTTTCTCCACCACCAGGCGGGTCCAGCCGTCACTGCGGTGGAGTCCTGTCTCGCCCAGCCGGCGGACGGTCGGGGCGAAGGCGGCCGGCGGCAACGCCAGGTAGAAGACCCGGATTGAGGGGAGTCCGGCCTCGGCGCTGAGCTTTTCGATCCGACCGGCCAGGGTCCGGTAGCCCGCTTCGTCCTCGGTCAGGCGCTGGAAGTGGAGATGTCCGGAACACCACACGTTCGCCTCGGCGCGGTCATGGCCGGCCGCGGCGAGCACCCCGGCGGCCCAGTCCCGGTAGGCCTCATCGTCCCTGCCCGCACTGCGGGCGACGGCCAGCACCCGCAGCGGAGCGGGCAGCAGGTCCTGCCGGGAGAGACGGTAGAGCGCCGGCAGGAGCTTGCGCCCGGCCAGGTCGCCTGTCCCGCCGAAGATGGTGAAGAGCAGTCCGGGCCGGTCCTCTCCGCTCACGACCCGCTCCGGAAGGCGTGACCGCCGAACTGGTTGCGCAGCACGGCCAGCAGGCGGTCGGCGTACGAACCGGTGTCCCGCGAACGAAGCCGCTGGATGAGGGCGAGGGTGATGACCGGGGCCGGCACCTCCAGATCGATCGCCTCCTGGACCGTCCAGCGCCCCTCCCCGGAGTCGGCCACCCACGGCTCGATGTCGTCGAGTTGCTGGTCATGCTGGAGCGCGTCGGCGGCCAGATCGAGCAGCCAGGAGCGGACCACGCTGCCATAACGCCACAGCTCGGCCACCTGCGCCAGATCGAGGTCGAACTCTTGTTTGTGGCGCAGCACCGAGAAGCCCTCGGCCAGCGCCTGCATCATCCCGTACTCGATCCCGTTGTGGATCATCTTCACGAAGTGACCCGCGCCGGGGGGACCGACATGTCCCCAGCCCCGGTCGGGCGCCGGCGCCAGAGACTCGATGGCCGGGCGGACCCGCTCGACCGCCTCCGCGGTGCCGCCGACCATCAGGCTGTAGCCCTCGGTGCGTCCCCAGACCCCCCCGCTGGTACCGGCATCGACCATCAGGATGCCCTGCCCGGCCAGGGCCTGGGCCCGGCGCATCGAGTCTCGGTACCAGGAGTTCCCCCCCTCGACGACCACGTCCCCGGGGGCCAGATGGGGCGTGAGGCCCGCGAGGGTCTGGTCCACGGGCTCACCGGCCGGCACCATGATCCAGACCGCCCGGGGGGGCTCCAGCCGGGCCGCCAGGTCCTCCAACCCGTCGGCGCCGACACCCCCCTCAGCGACCAGGGCGTCCACCGGCCCGCGGGAGCGGTTCCAGCCCACCACCTCGTGACCGGCCTTCAGCAGCCGTCCGGCCATGTTGCCACCCATCCGGCCCAGTCCGACCATCCCGATGCGCATCACGGTGTCTCCCCTCTGAGGGTCACGACAGGGTCCGCCCCGGGGTCTCTCCCCCGGGGTGTCCCCGACTTCGTCCTGTGAGTGTGACAGTAGCGGGTCCGGAAGGGTCCCGGCAATATGGCCGCAGTCGGAGTCCGCCCTCAGATTCCGGTCACCAGCAGGGCCTTGGCCATCTGGCCGTGGAGCCAGGCGACGAGCCGGGCCAGGTGCAGGGTCACCAGGAAGAGCAGTGCCCCGGCCGCGACCATCAGGGGGAAGGCCCAGAAGGGCAGGTAGTACGACTCCCACCCGATGGTGATCATGGGATAGTCCCAGATCAGCTGGATGAAGGGAGCGACCACCAGCGAGGCCGAGACGGCCAGCAGGGTCACCGCCAAGGTGAAATAGAGGATCCCCAGCGGCAGCATCAGCAGCAGGTAGAGGAAGGTGGTCCAGGTACGCCCGTCCTTGACCCAGAAGGCGATCCGCCCCAGCCAGCCCTCGGTCCCCGGCTCGTAACGTGGTCTCCGGGGCATGCGCACCCCCAGCAGGGCCTCGACCATCCGGCCCTCGACGTAGGAGAGCACCCGGGTGACGGCCAGGAAGAGCAGGATGAAGGGGATCCCGATGATCAGGACGATCAGACCGACCGAGAGCGAGACCCCGGTCACCGTCCAGGTGAAGTAGATGATCCCGGTGACCAGCGAGAGGAACATGTAGAAGAGTCCCAGGTAGGCCCGGGGATCGACCAGTACCCCGAAGAAGGGACCCAGTCCGCCGTCCCGGCGCGGCCCCGGCGCCGGAGGGGGGATGCGCAGACTGCGCCCGACCGTCTCCTCGGAGACCCGGTAGGCCTCGGCGATCTCGGCCGGTGTGCCATAGCGCTCGATGATGCCGGGCAGGGCCACTTCGCGCTCCTCCTCGGAGAGCCCGGCCAGCTCACTGCGCAGGTGGTCCTCGGCGTCGTAGAGGGCGTCCTGGACCAGCGCCGGGTCGCTGCCCGTCAGTTCCCGGCGGAGTCCTTCCAGATATTCCTCGATGCTCCTAGCCACGACGGCCTCCCTCCAGCACGTTGTCCACGAAGGTCCGGGTCTGGTCCCAGATACGCTGCCAGGCTTCCAGGGTCGAACGCCCCTCCGCGGTGATCACATAGTAGCGACGGGGTGGCCCCGAGTCAGAGGGGCCGATGGTGCTGCTCAGCAGGCCCGATCGTTCCAGGGCCCGCAGGACCGGGTAGAGCGTCCCCTGCTTGACGATCGAACCCTCCTCGCCTCCTCCCGCCTCGAGTCCCCGGGCGATCTCGTAGCCGTACTGGGGCTCGGGGGAGCGTTCGATGACCGCCAGCAGGACCAGGGCGACCGTGCCGGCGTTCAGTTCCTTCTGGAACTTCCGGACCATCGCTTCTACCTCCGGGTCCTCCGGGGCGGGATCCCCCTGACGTCCCTTCTGCACGGCCTCCGTCACTTCTCGCCTCCCAGCGCGGGGTGAGGTATCGACTGTGGCCTCTGATACGTACCTCATCATACGTAGGTTCCACTATATTGTGAAGGAAACAATAGTGGATCGTCGACCGTATCACGGTCAACCGCCGCTCCACCGGGGTTCCGGCCGGTCCCCCCACGCTGGACGGAACCCCGGAGCGGCGGCTACCGTAGCACCGCAGGGGGTGGGGGACCCCTGACGAGACCGACGCCACCGAACGGAGGGGGAGAGTCCCATGCACGACCTGCGTTATGCCCTGCGCACCCTGAGGCGCAATCCCGGCTTCACCTTGATCGCCGTCCTCTCGCTGGCTCTGGGTATCGGGGCCAACACAGCCATCTTCAGCATCTACAGCGCCTTCTTCCTGCGGCAGCTTCCGGTCGTCGAACCCGACCGGCTGGTCCACATCTACACCGGGGACGAGGACCTGGAGTGGGCGACCTCCTGCTACCCCGACTTCCTGGACTACCGCGAGGGGACCCGCGACCTCTTTGACGGGATGTTCGTCTACAACATGGGCCTGGGTACTCTCCAGGGGGAGACCGAGAGCGAGATGCTCTTCGGGGAGATGGTCGGCGGGGACTATTTTCAGGTGCTGGGACTGCAGCCCGCTCTCGGTCGCCTGCTCCTGCCCTCTGACGACGTCGAAGGCGCTCCGCCGGTGTTGGTGCTGGGCTGGCAGGCCTGGCAGAACCGCTTCGGTGGGGATCCCGATATCGTCGGACGGACCCTCCCCATGGGGAGTTCCTCGTTCACGGTGGTCGGTGTGGCTCCCCCCGAGTTCCGGGGGCTCTATCCGCTGACCGACGAGTACTGGATTCCGATCCACCAGGAAACGGACATGATGGGCTCCGGCGAGCGGCTCGACAGCCGGGGCTCCCGTTCCCTCTTCATCATGGGCCGGCTCAAGGAGGGGGTGAGCGTCGAGCAGGCGGACGCGGCCATCCAGACGGTCGCCGCCCGGCTGGCCGAGACCTATCCCGAGACCAACGAGGACCGCAGCGCCAAGGTCTTCTCCACCCGGGACGTCTCCATCCTCCCGCTGGTGGACGGTCCTATCAAGATGGTCACCTTCTTCATGATGTTCATGGTCGGGCTGGTCCTGCTCATCGCCTGCACCAACCTGGCCAACCTGCTGCTGGCCCGGGCCTCGGCCCGCCGGAAGGAGATCGGGATCCGGCTGGCCATCGGGTCGGGGCGCTGGCGGCTGGTCCGGCAGCTGATGACCGAGAGCACCCTGCTGGCGTTGGGCGGCGGACTGGCCGGTCTCCTGCTGGCCCTCTGGATCATCCGGCTGATCGACACGTTCCAGCCGCCGATCCCCATCCCGGTCTCGCTCGAACTCGGTCTCGACCTGCCGACCCTCTTCTTCGCCCTCGGTGTCTCGCTTCTGACTGGTCTCATCTTCGGCCTCCTGCCGGCGATGCAGGCCACCCGTCCCGACCTGGTGGAGAGCATCAAGGGGACGGGACGGTCGATGACCGGGCGGCTCCATCGGTTCGGTCTGCGCAGTGCCCTGGTGGTCGGTCAGGTGGCCGTCTCGAGCATCCTGCTGGTCAGTGCCGGGCTCTTCCTGCGCAGCATGGGGAACGCCGGCAAGATTGATCCCGGGTTCGACATCCAGGACGGGGTGGTGGCCATGTTCATACTCCCCACCGAGCGCTACGACAGCGATCAGGCGCTCGCTTTCTACCAGGGGCTGAAGCGGGACCTGCTGGCCCTGCCGGGGGTGACCGGGGTCGCCAGCGCCGATCGCCTGCCGCTGGGGGTGTCGATCAGTCTGACCGATGCCTATCCGGTCGGGAGCGAACAGC
>CAYUVJ010000024.1:4400-13547 GCA_964447955.1 uncultured Gemmatimonadota bacterium | reverse complement strand
CGTATCTGCTCCTCCCAATGTCTCAAGGAGTCCATGACCATGTCCGGATGCCCGCGCCTCCAGTCCCCTCTGCGGTGGTCCCCTTTGCTGGTCCTGCTGGCCCTGATCCCGGTCGGAGCCCTCGCCCAGAACCCCCGCCCGGACCCGTCGGGACCGTACGAACAGGTGGTACTCGACCTGGAGCAGTCCCTGCGCCTGGCCTTGGAACGGTCGTGGCGGATGGAGCGACTCCGCCTCGACCTGGAACGCGACCAATTCAACCTGCAGGCCCAACGGGCGGGACTGAAGTCGAACGCCAGCCTGGCCATCACCCTGCCCAACTACGACCAGTCCATCAAAGAGATCACCGATCCCGACACCGGGAACCCCAGACTGATCAGCACCCAGGGAGCCCGTTATGCGGCCAGTGTCTCCATCCGCCAGCCGCTGCCTACCGACGGAGTCGTCTCGCTCAACGGGGTCATGAACCGGACCCAGGACCAGCTCTTCAGCTATACCCCGGGTCTCAAGACCTACAACAGCAAACTCTTCCTGCGCTATGACCAGCCGATCCTCCAGCCTAACTCCATCCAGATGAATATCCGCCGTGCCGAGCTGCGGGTGGAGGAGACCCAGATCCGCTTCGTGAACGAGCAGATCGACGTCATCGGGGACGTCTCGCGACAGTACTTCGACCTCTATGAGCGGACCTACCAGGACCTGCTCGCCCGCGAGGAGGTGACCCGGCTGGAGCGCGCCTATGAACTGGGGCGTCGGCGTTTCCAGGCGGGCAGTCTGAGCGAGATCGACCTGCTCCAGCTCGAGGTCGACCTCTCCGACCGCCGCAACCGGGCCTCCTCGGCGGCCGGCAGCCTCAACCGCTACAAGACCAGCTTCAAACAACTGGTCGGACTGGCCCTGGATGTGCCGATCGACCTGGAGATCGAGACCACCTACACCCCGGTAGCCATCGACGGGGAGCTGGCCATCGAACGGGCCATCACCCAGCGCTCCGAGGTCCGGCAGAACGAGATCTCGCGGGAGTACAACGAGATGGACCTGCGTACGCGGCGCTCCCGCAGTGGGGTGCGGGGGACGGTCAGCCTGACCCTGGGGTTGGAAGGGAGAGGGGATGCGATGGATCGGCTCTACGACGCGGTGCTCGACCCCGACCAGACCCGCGGGGCGTCCGTCAACTTCACCGTCCCGCTGTGGGACTGGGGACGCAACCAGGCCACGGTCAATGCCAAGCTCAAGGATATCGAGCGGATCGACCGGGGACTGGATGAGACCCGCATCACCATCGAGCGTGAGGTGCGCGACGTGGTCGACCGGGTGGCCGAGTCCCAGCGTCGGCTGGATCTGCTCGTGCCCAGTGTGAACGCGGCCGAGCGCTCCTTCCGTCTCTCCCTGGAACGGTTCGAGTCGGGTCAGCTCAACGCCCAGGACCTGATCCTGACCCAGAACCGGCTGGCCGACGCGCGCCGGAGCTACCTGAGCGCCTACCTCGACTACCGGCGCGCCCTGACCGACCTGCAGCGCCGAACCTTCTGGGACTGGGAGCGGGACCAGCCGCTGGTGAACACCCTGGCCACCCTGCTCGCCGAGCAGTGAGCCGGCCAGGACCCGGCTGCCGGAAGAAGGCCCCGGTCACCCGGGGCCTTCGTGTTCGGTCCGGCCGGCGTCCTGTGCCCGGTCAGCTCCGCCAGGAATCGGCCTGGACGAACCGCTGCCCGTCGTTGTTGTGGACGGTATAGGTGAATCCCGAAGTGACCGTAAAGGCCCCCCATTCGCCGCGGGCGTTGATGCCCACCGCGTTGTCGCTGAAGTCGGCGTGGCCGTCGTTGGTCTCCTCGACCATGCGCCGGATCGCCTCGCGGCCGGCTTCGGTCGGAGTCATCCCCCGACGCATCCCCTCGCAGACGGTGAACGACCCGCAGATGCGGATGACCTCCTCGCCCCGACCGGTGAAACCGGCCGCGCCCACGTCCCGCAGCACGTAGAGCCCGGCCCCGATGATGGGAGAGTCGCCGCAGCGGCCCGGGATCTTCCCGCTCAATCCCGAGGTGGTGGTACAGCCGGCCACGTTCCCGTGGACGTCCACCGCCAGCACGTTGATCGTGCCGTACGTGCGCTCCAGTTCCCGCTGACGCCGCCCCCGCTCACTGGGGGGGAGTGGACGCTTCATCTTGACGGCGGTCTCTTCGGCGTTCAGCCAGTCGTCCGAGTCGGAATGCTGACCCAGCCAGCGAACATACCAGGAGCGGCTGGCCTCGCCGGAGATATCGGTCGTCTTCAGCCCCATCCGGACGGCGAAATCGCGGGCGTAATGGCCGACCAGCATGACATGGTCGGTCCGCTCCATGACCATCCGGGCCACCGTCGAGGGGTGTTCGATGTCCTCCAGGCAACCGACCGCACCGCACTGCATCGAGAGTCCGTCCATGATGGTGCAGTCGAGCTGGACGACTCCTTCCTCGTTGGGCCGACCGCCCACTCCGACACTGGTGTCGCTCGGATAGACCTCAGCCGCCATCGCCCCGGCGTGGACCGCGTCGAGGGCTTCCCCGCCCCCCTTGAGGACCTCCCAGGCGGCGTCGGCCGCCCAGGTCTTGCGTCCCGAACAAAGCACCAGCGGCAGTCCGGCCGGCGAACCGGTCGGGTAGCGCAGGTTCAGGTTGGGGAAACCGCCCAGGAAGGCAGCCCCGGCCGTGGCGCCCGCGGTCCGCTCCAGGAACCGGCGCCGGCTGACTCGATCACTCATCTTGGATCCCTCCGATCCAGGGTTGTCGGTCCGGGACGCTGAGAAGGGGTCAGGGTCCCGCACCCGGCGGGATGATACCGTAGGTCCGGCAGACCTCCACGAAGAGGTCGATGGGGATGGCCCGGCTGGTGCTGCCCCCCGCTCCGGTGACGTCCACCGCCTTCAGCAGGGAGTTGAGGATGGCCTCCTCGGTGGCTTCCATGACTGCCTCGAAGAGCCCGCTGACCGCGTCGTTGCCCAGATAGGGACCTTGGCGCAGCCGGTCGCCCCCGGTCCCACCGCTATGCACCCGCACGCTCTCGGCCGCTGAGAAGGCGATCACATAATCCCCCGAGCCGTTGCTCATGCTCGAGCCCGACCGGCCCAGACCGACGAGCGCCCGCAGGGCCAGGCGGCGCAGGTTGCGGGCCTCCAGCGGCGCATCGGTGGCCACCACGATCATGCAGGAACCGTCGTCCCCGTCGGGGTCGGGGACCCTCTCCCCGGGCTCCCGACGACGGCGTTGCAGTTCCTGTCCGATCGGCGCCCCGTTGACCTGCAGACGGCCGCCGAAGTTGGTCTGCACGAGCACGCCGACCGTGCAGGTCCCCAGCCCGCGCACTTCCACGATCCGGCTGCTGGTGCCGATGCCCCCCTTGAAGCCGAGCGCTCTGGTGCCGGTGCCGGCCCCCACGCAGCCCTCGTCGACCGGGCCGGAACGGGCGGAGCGCAGGGCGGTGAAGACCTCCTCCTCACCCACGTGGCGACCCCGGATATCGTTCAGCCCCCCGTCGTTGGTCTCACCCACCACGGGGTTGATCGAGCGCACCGAAGCCATGTCGGGCAGGGCCAGCATCCAACTCATGAGGGCATCGGCCACCCGCGGGACGTTCAGGGTGCCGCAGAGCAGGATGGGGGTCTCGATGGTACCCAGCTCACCCACCTGGGTCGATCCGGCCAGCTTGCCGAAGCCGTTGCCGACCACGATCGCTCCGGGGACCTTGTCCCAGAAGACGTTGCCGGGGTGGGGAACGATCGCGGTCACCCCGGTCCGGATATCCTCCCCCCGCCAGAGCGTCACCTGGCCGACGGTGACCCCGGGGACGTCGGTGATGGCGTTGTGCGTGCCGGTGGGCAGTTGCCCGATGACCACGCCGAGGTCGCGGGCCCGGGGACGATGGCCGGCCTCCGGTACCTGGGCCGGGAGGGTGGTCGGAAGAGCGACCAAGATCCCCAGGCACAGCGCCCCGGACAGCGAGCGGATAGCGGTACGTTTCAGGTTCCCCATGAGGGATCATGGTACCGGCGGGCCGGCCCGACCGGCAACCCCGCCGGGACGAGGTCGGTGCGAGCGACTGTGGACGTCGACCCGGAGAGCCTCTATCCTTTTACGTCCGGGTCGGTCCCGATCCCCGGGCCCGATCCCCGGGCCCGATCCCACAGGGGGGATCACGATGGTGGAGAGAGAGGCCCGCTTCGCCTCGCTGGCGGTGGTCGTGCCGGTACTGGACGAAGCCGGTGAGATCACCATCTGGCTGCGACACATCGCCCGGCTGCTGCCGGGCGCCAGCGTGGTGGTGGCCGACGGCGGGAGCCGGGACGGCACCGTGGACGCGGTGATTTCTCTGCTCGAGCGTCGATATCAAAGGGTCCAGGACGCGGTGCTCGAGGATGTCTCCGTCCAGGTGGTCACCGCCCCGCGCGGCCGTGGACCTCAGTTGCGGGTTGGGGCGAGACAGGCGCTCGAAGGTCCGGGGCCCCGGTTACTGCTCTTCCTGCATGTCGATACGGCCCTCACGACCGAGGCGGCGGCGGCGATCGGGAACGTCCTTGACGACCCGGCATTCGGCTGGGGCTGGTTCGATGTCCGCCTCGACGGACCCTCTCGCTGGGAACGTCTGATCGGGCATCTGTTCAGCCGGCGGGCTCGCTTGACCGGTCGTCCCACCGGGGACCAGGGACTGCTGGTCACCCGTCAGTTCTATCTGGAGGTCGGCGGCTATGCCGCCATCCCCATGTTCGAGGACACCGACCTGGTCGACCGCCTGCGCCGGGTCGTCCGGGGCCGGCGTCTGCCCGGCTGGGTGGTGACCAGCGGACGGCGCTTCCGGCGGGGGGGATATCTGGCGGTCCTGCTGCGGCGCGGGGCGATACGGCTTCGACTCCTGCCGGGAGATTCTCCCCAAGAGCAGACGAGTCGCCAGGACACTCCGGAGAGCCGACAGGGCCAGCCTCCCCAATCGCCATGACTGCGGTCTTGCCGAGTGAGGACATCGCGGATAACCTTTAGCGTTCGATAAAAGTGTTGCTACCGGTTCCAGGGGACCCTGCGCACGACGCGTCGTCCTCGTCGCGCCTGCGTTTTATCTTGCGGTCACTGATGATGCGATCGGAACGAATCCAAGACCTGCGCGCCTTTCTCGAGCGGATCCAGTCCGCCGACACGGTGGAGCACACCCTCCAGCACCTGGTGGACGCCGCTGCCGGCATCCTCAGGGCGGAGAAGGTCTCGGTGGTGGTCCGCGCGGAGACCGGTCTGCTGCAGGTCCGGGCGATGCACTGGCCGGACAGCGATCCCAGTGAGGGGATCTCCGGGCAGGTGCTGGCCTCCGGGGAACCCCTGCTGGTCACCGACGCCGGGTCCGATCCCCGCCTGGAGCGTTACCGCTCCCCCCGCTACCGGAGCCGCTCCTTCCTCTCGGTGCCCATCGGGGTGGAGGGCAGCCATATCGCGGTCCTCAACCTGACCGATCGGTCGGACGGCAGCGACTTCTCGTCCGAGGACCTGGAACTGGCCGGTCTGCTGACGCAGATCACCGGCATGAACCTGGAACGGCACCGCTTCCTGGAGAGCATCGAGCGGCTGCAGAAGGAGTCGGTGACCGACGCTCTGACCAATCTGGGCAACCGGCGTCACTTCGAACAGCGGATCACCAGCGAGGTCAACCGGGCGCGCCGCTTCGGACACCCGTTGAGCCTCATCATCGTCGATATCGACGACTTCAAGGTCTACAACGACACCCTGGGGCATCCCGCCGGTGACCGGGCCCTGAGAGCGGTCTCTGGAGCCCTGCTGGAGAACGTCCGGGCCATCGACGACGTGGTCCGTTACGGGGGCGAGGAGTTCGCCGTGATCCTTCCCCAGACGCCTATCGACCTGGCCACGGTGGTCGCCGAACGTGTCCGCGGGGCGATGGGGAGGCTCCCGCTTGACGGCATCAATCAACTGCCGCGCGGGGAGTTCAGTGTCTCGGTCGGGGTCGCCTCGTTCCCCCGTGATGCCCGGGACGAGTCGGAGCTGCTCAACCACGCCGACATCGCCCTCTATCTGGCCAAGGCCGAAGGGAAGAACCAGACGGTCGTCTTCGAGCCGCTGAACGAGGACGAGCGACGCACTCACCGCCGGATCCCCATCCGCCTGCCTACCACGGTGGAGGGGGAGGACGAACACGGCCGTTTCCAGGAAGAGACCCTCATCCGGAACATCTCCGCCGGTGGTGCGCTCTTCGCCCATGCCCGACCGATCATTCTGAACTGCGACCTCGAGCTGCATATCCAGAGCCCCTTCCGCAACCTGGGGGGTGACCCTCTGGTGTTGGCCGTGGCCGGACGGCTGATCCGGAGTGACCGGCTCGAGACGGGTTTCTCGGGAGCGGTGGCCTTCAACGACACCCTCAGCCGGTTCTCCTGAACCGCGAATCCCTGACCTGCTGATCCTTGATGCGGGGCGTTGGCGCCCCGTTTCTGTTCGGGCCCCGTCCTCGCGGGCGGCAACTTGGAGAGCCAATGGACGCACCGGTCGAATATCCCAGAGTCGTACTGAAGAGGGGGGGGGACCGACGGGTGCTTCGGGGGCATCCCTGGGTCTTCAGCAACGAGATCGCCGCGGCTCCCGAGGGGGGGGAACCGGGCCAGCCGGTCCTCGTCTTCGACGGCCGGGAGCGCCTCGTCGGTACCGGCTACTACAATCCCCACTCGCTCATCGCGGTCCGCCTCGTGCGGCGCGACGGCGGTCCTCTCGACCGGGACTTTCTGGCGGGACGGCTGGCCGAGGCCATCGCTTTACGGGAGCGTATCTATCCCGGGAGCCAGGCGGTCCGGCTGGTCTATTCCGAGAGCGACGGACTGCCCGGGCTGGTGGTGGACCGCTACGGGGACCATCTGGTCGTCCAGGTGACCACCGCCGGCCTGGAGCGTCTCCTGCCCCAGGTGCTGGAACTGCTCGTCGAAGACCTCTCTCCTCGCTGTGTACTGGCTCGCAACGATTCCCATTTCCGGCGGCTTGAAGGGCTGACCGAGGAGGTGCGGGTCCTCCACGGGGAACTCGACCCGTCGCTCCAGGTCGTCTGGGAGGGTCTGACCCTTTCCCTCGACCTGGCCGGGGGGCAGAAGACCGGGATGTTCCTGGACCAGCGGGACAACCAGCGGTCGTTCCTCCCGTTGGCGGCCCGCGGACGGGTCCTGGACGCCTTCTGCTACCAGGGGGTGTGGGGGCTGCTGGCCCTGAAGGCGGGCGCCGAGTCGGTGGTGGGGGTCGATTCCTCGGCCGATGCCCTCGACCTGGCCCGCCGGCACGCCGAGGCCAACGGTCTGTCCGACCGCATCGAATGGCGTCAGGCCGACGTGCTGGAGACCCTCAAGGGCTATCGGGCAGGGGGGGAGCGATTCGACCTGGTGGTGCTCGACCCGCCGGCTTTCGTCAAGAGCCGCAAGCACGTCCAGGCGGGACTGAAGGGATACCTCGACCTGAACCGGCGCGGGTTCGACCTGGTCGCCCCGGGCGGTCACCTGATCACCTGCTCCTGCAGTCACCATATCCGGCCCGAGGTCTTCCGGGATACGGTGGCCCATTCCGCTTCCCTGGCCGGACGCACGGTCCGGGTCCTGGGGACCGGCAGTCAGGGCCGGGACCATCCGCCGCTGCTGACCGCCCCGGAGACCGAGTACCTGAAGTGTCTCTTCCTGCAGGTGGGGTGATGGCTCCGAGGAAGGCCGAGGATCTGCCGCTGGGTAGTCATATGTCGATCGCCGGCGGTATTTCGCGCGCCTTCTCCCACGGCGAGACGGCCGGCTGCCGGGTCATGCAGATCTTCGTGAAGAACAACAACCGGTGGCGCGGTGCCCCGCTCACCGACGAAGAGGTCGAACGTTTCCACCAGGAGCGGGAGCGTACCGGCATCTGGCCGGTCTTCGCCCACGGGACCTACCTGGTCAATCTGGCTTCGGGCGATCCGGCGATCCGGGAGCGGTCGGTCGCCTGCACGGTGGATGAGCTGGAACGCTGCGGCCGTCTGACGCTGCCCTGGCTGGTTGTCCATCCCGGAGCGCATACCGGGGCCGGGGTAGAGGCCGGGATCGAGCGGATCGCCCGGGCGCTCGATCGGGTGCTGGAAGCGACCGCCGGTCTCTCTACCCGGATCCTGCTGGAGACCGTGGCCGGACAGGGGAGCACCCTGGGCCGGACGGCGGGGGAACTGTCCCGGATACTCGAGCTGGTGGACGCCCCCGACCGGCTGGGAGTCTGCCTCGATACTTGTCATGTCTTCGCCGCCGGTTACGACCTGAGGGGGGAGAAGGCCTACCGGAAGACGGTCCGCACCTTCGACGAGGAACTGGGATTGGGACGGATCATGGCCATCCACCTGAACGACTCGCTCAAGCCGCTCGGTTCGCGGCGCGACCGGCACGCCCACATCGGCGAAGGGGAGATCGGGGAGGCCGGTTTCCGCCCTCTGATGCGCGACCCGGTCCTGGCCGACCGTCCCAAGGTGCTCGAGACCCCAAAGGAGGACGACGCCGACCGCCGGAACCTGGACCGCCTGCGCCGTCTGGCCGGGGCGTGCTGAGCCGGCCATGACCGAACCCCGCGATTCCGCTCCCGGTCTCCCCGGACCCGATACCGGACTGCGCAACGAGGCCCGCCATCGGGAGGCGCTCGAGCTCCAGGACATCAAGCGCCGGGCCCTCCGCCTGGCGACCCTCTCGGCCGCCGCCCAGGCGTCCGTCAAGGGAGCGGTCGGCCTCTACACCGGCTCACTCGCCCTGTTGAGCGCCGCCGCTGATTCCCTGGGTGATTTCATCAACGTGAGCATCGCCTGGACGGCCATTCGACTGGGCGGCCGTCCGCCGGACGAGGAACATCCGTTCGGTCACGGCAAGGCCGAACCCCTGGGCGCCTTCCTGCAGGCCATGATCATCCTGCCGCTGGCCGGCGGCCTGCTCTATCAGGGGGGGATGCGTCTGCTGCACGGGGGGCGGGTCGAACACACCGGGGCGGCCGTGGTGGTCATGCTGCTGGCCATCGCTGTGGGCATGTGGACCGCCCGGCGCCTGCGGGTCTCGGCCGCCGCCACCGACAGCCTGGCCCTGACCGGGACGGGACTGACCTTCGGAGTGGATGCCTGGACCCATACCGGGGTCATCAT
>CAYUVJ010000024.1:0-4390 GCA_964447955.1 uncultured Gemmatimonadota bacterium | reverse complement strand
GGTCGAGGTGACCGGCTGGACCCGGGCAGATGCCCTCGCCAGTCTGGCCCTGGCCGTCTATGTGGCCGCTCAGACCATCGCCCTGGCCTGGCGAGCGGCGTCCGATCTCCTCGACCTGCAGATCCCCGATGTCTACCTGCGGAAGGTGATCGAGGAACTCGAGGAACATGCCGACGAGTTCCTCGACTACCACCGGCTGCGCACCCGGCGAGCCGGTCCGGAGAAACACATCGACCTGCATCTGACCATCTGCCGCTACCGCACCCTCGAGGAATCCCATCGGCTCGTCGATCACATCGAGAACGCCATCGAAGCCATCGTTCCCCAGAGTCAGGTGATCATCCATGTGGATCCCTGCCTGGAGGGTGAGACCTGTCCCGGCGAGACGCATTGTGAACTGGCTCGTTCCCGCCGCGGGATCATACCGCGTTCCGACTGGCCGGCCCATCCGATGGGGACCCAGGCCCGGGAACAGGAACGGAGGGAGCATCCCCCGGCAGTGGAACCCGGCGGCGAGCCAGGATGATCTCCTTCCCCCACTGATCCTCCCGGGGCCCCGACCGGGTCTTCCGGCTGACCAACGGTTCCCGAGGCGATGGGGTCACCCGGGCGATGGATGGTGCCGCGGTCAATCCTATGTAACATTCTTCAGTAGGAACCCGTACTTTCGGGGTGTCCGTTCGTGGGACGATCGCTTCCCGCATCCGGGCAGGGTGGAGGACCGGGCCGCCCGGGGAAGGCCCGACTGAAGCCGCTCCGGGACGGGTCCACATCATTGGCACGGTGTATGCTTCCAGCGCCTTCAGGGGGACCTCGTCCCCCGTGCCGGACGGATGCACCGTCGGAAGTTCAACAACCCGGAGATGCTCCCTGTGGACATCCCTCGTGAACCGAAGAGTAAGAAGGGTCGCTACCTGCTGATCGCACTGGCCGCGGTGGCCCTGGTCGCGATCACGATCTTCCTGCGCAACCTGGAACCGGCTGCGCCGACCGTGGATGCGGACACCATCTGGACCGACTCGGTCCAGCGCGGTCCGATGCTGCGTCAGGTACGCGGTTCCGGCACGCTGGTGCCCGAGGACATCGTCTACATATCGGCCCGCACCGCCGGACGGGTGGAGCGGGTCATGGTCCAGCCCGGGACGGTGGTCGGTCCCCAGAGGGTCCTGCTCGAACTGAGCAACCCGAACGTGGAACTCGACGCCCTCGAGGCCGCCCGCCAGCTGAGTGCGGCCGAGGCCGATCTGACCAACCTGCGCGGCACCCTCGAGACCAACATCCTGAGCCAGCAGGTCACGGTGGAGCAGATCCGCAACCAGTACCGTGACGCCGTACGCACTCTCGAAGCCTACAAGGAAGTGCCCGAAGAGGTCTCCCAGCTCGAGCTGGAACGCACCCAGGACCGGGTCGCGGAGCTGGAGAAGCGGCTCGAGATCGAGGAACGCACCCTGGTGGTGCGTGAGCAGGGTCGCGAGGTCCAGCTCCAGGTCCAGCAGTCCCAGGTCGAACGGCTCAAGGACCTGCTCGTGTTCCGGGAGAACCTGCTGGCCTCGATGAAGGTCACGCCCGGTGTCGATGGGGTGGTCCGGACCCTGGATCTCGAGGTCGGTCAGTGGGTCAACGCCGGCAGCCCGCTCGGGGTGATCATCCAGCCGGGACGGCTGCGGGCCGAGGTCCGGATCAACGAGATCCAGGCGACGGATGTGGTCATGGGTCTGTACGCTGAGGTGGATACGAGGCGCGGCCGGGTACCCGGGCATGTCTCGCGGATCGACCCGTCGGCCGCCGGCGGGACCGTCCGGGTGGACATCGCCCTGGACGGGCCGGTCCCCGAGGGTGCCCGCTCCGACCAGAGTATCGAGGGTGTCATCACCATCGAACGGCTCGAGGACGTACTTTTCATGGGACGGCCCACCATGGGCCAGGCCAACAGCACGATCGGTCTCTTTAAACTGGTGGATGACGGCAACCATGCCGTCCGTGTATCCGTAGAACTGGGGCAGACGTCGGTCGACAAGGTAGAGATCCGTCGAGGACTGCAGGAAGGCGAAGTCGTCATCCTGTCCGACATGGCCCGTTGGGACAACTTCGACCGGGTCCGGATCCGTCGTTGATCCGATCGGTCGATACTCGATAAGGGGCAAAGCATGGAGAACAGCAGCCGACAGCCGCTGATCCGCCTGGAGGGTGTCAGCAAGGTCTTCTTCACCGACGAGGTGGAGACGCATGCCCTCAACCACATCCATCTGGAGATCCAGGCTGGCGAATACATCGCGGTGGCCGGCCCTTCAGGGTGCGGCAAGACCACGATGCTCTCGATCCTGGGACTCCTGGACACTCCGACCGAGGGGACTTATCTGCTGGACGGCGATCCCGTCCAGAGTCTGACCCTGGCCCAGCGGGCCCGGATCAGGAACCAGGCGATCGGTTTCATCTTCCAGGCCTACAACCTGATCGGCGATCTCACCGTCTTCGAGAACGTCGAACTGCCGCTGACCTACCGGGGGATGCCTTCCTCGGAACGCAAGCAGCGGGTACAGGAGGCGCTGGAACGGGTCGGCATGGCCCACCGGATGAAGCACTATCCTTCCCAGCTCTCCGGGGGGCAGCAGCAGCGGGTGGCGGTGGCCCGGGCCATCGTGGGCCGCCCCCTGATCCTGCTCGCCGACGAGCCCACCGGAAACCTGGACTCGAAGAATGGTGAGGCGGTCATGCAGCTGCTGCAGGAGTTGCACCGCGACGGGGCGACCATTTGCATGGTCACCCACGACCCGCGGTACGCCCACTACGCCGAGCGCACGGTCAACCTCTTCGACGGTCAGGTCGTGGACGAGAAGGCCGGAGAGAAGGTCCAGCAGCTCGAACAGAGCGGCTTCGACGTCGGCTGAGATGTCCCGGACCGGCCCCGCTCCAGGGACCGGAGGGACGATGGATCCGCCCCTGAGGGCAACGGTCCCGGCCGGCGCCGTCCGGTCGGGACCGTCCTGTCTGCTATAAACGGAAAGCGACGGGTGGCAGGATGATCGCGCTGCGCAACATCGAGAAGTACTTCCAGGCCGGTCCGGTCAAGACCTACGTCCTCCGGCAGATCACGCTCGATGTCGAAGAAGGTGAGTTCATCACCATCATGGGCCCTTCGGGTTCGGGCAAGACCACCCTGCTCTCCATCCTGGGGATGCTCGATGGGGAGTGGGACGGGGAGTTCTGGTTCCTGGACGACCCGGTCCATGACCTGCGGCCGAAGAACAGGGCCGAGCTGAACAAGCGCTACATCGGGTTCGTCTTCCAGCAGTACCATCTCCTGGATTCCCTGACCGTGTACGAGAACCTGGAGATCCCGCTCTCCTACCGGAACGTCCGCAAGGCGGAACGGGCCGGGATCGTGGCCGACTCCCTCGACCGCTTCCAGATCGTGGGCAAGAAGGACCTCTTCCCCAGCCAGCTCTCCGGGGGGCAGCAGCAGCTGGTCGCGGTCGCCCGGGCCGTGATCGCTGAACCCAAGCTGATCCTGGCCGACGAGCCGACCGGCAACCTGCACTCCAGCCAGGGCAAGGAGGTCATGGACCTCCTCAAAGGGCTGAACGAACAGGGGACCACCATCATCCAGGTCACCCACAACGAGACCTGGGCGGGATACGGCAACCGCATCATCGAACTCTACGACGGCTGGATCCAGAAGGGCTGAGGGTCTGCCCGGTGACCGGCATGTTCTTTGCCAGTATCGATATGCAGTCACCCGCCCCGACGTCCCTTCCGGCAGACGGCAGGGAGGAGCGGGTCCGGACAAGGAGCGGCAAGATGTCCCGAAGTGAGCAGAAGAACCGGATCCTCCTGGTGACGGTCGCGCTGATGACCGTCCTGGCCGTCACCGCCGGGGTCGGGGCCCAGCAGCCCGCGGCGGTCGGCACCGCTCCCCAGATGCAGATCTTCAGTCGGGCCGATGCCGACCAGGTCATGCGTCTGCAGGAAGCGGTCGACCTCGCCCTGGGTAACTCCTTCTCGGTCTTCGAGCTCCAGCAGCAGTTCCTCCAGGCCTCCTATGGACTGGAGAACGCCCGCCGCCAGCTGCGGACCCGGATCGACTTCAACTCGACCCTGCCGGCCATCACCCAGGCCATCGATGCCGACCTGATCCAGACCAGCCCGGGGGTCAACGAACTCTTCTATCTGCGTAACGGTGCCACCTGGGCCCAGACCGGCATCAACGTCGTCCAGCCGCTGATCACCAACGGTCAGATCATACTGCTCTCGAACCTGGTCGGGTTCGACGCCTTCCGTGAGCTGCCCGGTGATGCCCGGGTGGACAGTCGGAGTGTCCAGCCTTCGCTGGGCATCCGGTTCAACCAGCCCCTCTTCCAGTTCAACAGCGTGAAGGGACAACTGCAGTCGG
>CAYUVJ010000023.1:0-13700 GCA_964447955.1 uncultured Gemmatimonadota bacterium | reverse complement strand
TGCCTTCGCTGCGGTCTACCGGCCAGGTTTCGGGATCAAGTTCGAACGGGTCCGGCATATCCTGTCGCTCAAGCGCTTCCGTCGCGCCGCCCGCCTGGGAGCGCTCCTGAAACGCTGGCGCAGCATCTTCCGCGGCTAGCGTCCCCGCCCGCTATCCGACCGATGTCGGACTCCGCTGGTGTCCGGCTTCAGCGCGCCTCAGCGCGGCGACGGACGCCGAGCGGCGAGGAGCAGACCGAGAGCCTGCAGATACCGGGTGCGGGAAACCTGGCTGCCGCGCTGCGGGGCGGTCTTGTGGGTCACCACCATATCCAGGACCGGCAGCACGGTGATGTACTGTCCGTAGGCCCCGATTCCGGTATAAGCACCCCGGTAGGACGGCGGGGTCTCGGGTCCGTCCCAGACCCACCACATGTAGCCGTAGCCGAAGATGCCACCGCGGTTGGATTCCGGGTTCATCTCGTCATAGGGCGTCACCGCCGACCGGATCCGAGCGGTCCAGTCCCTCGGTACCACCTGCCGACCGGCCCAGTTCCCGTCCCGCAGCATCAGGTACCCGACCCGGGCCATGTCCCGGACCGAGAACCACATATGATAAGCCGGATACTGCGAGACCTGCCGGTTGCCCGATTTGTGCTGGGCCGAGCGGTCGAAATCCTGCATCCCGATCGGGATGGCCAGGTCGGTCTCGAGCGCGTCGTAGATGTCCCGGCTGGTCATCAGTTCGAAGGCGGCTCCGGCGGCGTTGAAGTCCCAGTTGTTGTAGAGCATGTAGGTGCCCGGTTCCTGGGAACCGCGCGGGGGAGCGTCGGCCGAGTTGTCCCCGGAATTGGAGGCCGGGTGGTAGACTCCTGACCGGGCGGTGATGAGATGCTCCACCTGGGCCCGGAGTTCGATCGGGAGCAGACCGCCGATGTCGTTCATCCCCAGGTCGGCCAGAGTCTTCGTGAGGTCGATGGTGCCGTCGGCCACATAGTTGCCGTAGAGCATCGAGAGGATGCTCTTACGGACCGATGCCAGGTAGGTCAGCGTGTCGAGGTTCCCATAGGTATAGAGCACCTTCCCGCCCACCACGACCATCATGCCGGTGGTATCCAGGGACCGCAGGTAGGCGGTCAGTTCGGCCAGCCCCGCGCTGTCATAGCCGACCGCCTCGGGGCTGGTGACCTGCTCCCACTCCATCCCGGGGTAGACCTGCGAGGCCGCCGGGGTGACCGGAAGGCCACAGGAGAGACTGGCCACAGCGACCAGCAGCAGGGCCGCCAGGCTCGGGAATCGCTGCAGCAGGCGAGGAGTGGCAGCGTGGGGACGACGGAGCGGTCGCATGGGTTCACCTCGTTCTGGGCCCGGCCGGGGCCGGGCGCGGCAGCATGGGATCCACACTACCTTCTATACCATTATGGACCTGCGAACCAGTTATACCCGAGGGGAATCATCTCCCGGTTCCATCATCCACGGTCAGCACCCGGGCGACTTCCGCCCGGGCGCCGGAGATCTTGTCGCTGACCTCGATGGTGATGCGGTAGCGGTCGGAGAAACGCCCGGAGGGGAAGACCACCCGCATCTCGGCGCTGGTATCGGAGCGGATGTCCTCGTAATCGAAGCGCAGGGTCACACTCCCCTGGCGCCGGTCGGTACCGACCAGCCGGCCCATCAGACCCTCGATGGTCGGCTCTTCGGCCCGCCGGTCGTCCAGCATGGTGACGGTGAAGGCCACCTGGTAACCGGTGGCTCCGATCTCGTCCTTGGCCAGCCCGTAGACCTCCAGGTAGACCAGGAGCGGCTCCCCCAGTCCGAAGTGGTCGGACGGAAGAGGAACGATGGCCCGTTGCCCGCGGGTGAAGTAGCTGTGGGCCGGCCAGGTCCGGGCCAGGGGAACTGGCACGATGTTGGAGGCGATGACGAGGTCGGAAAGACGCAGCGGAGATCCCGGGCCGGGGGCAGTGAGGGTATCGCGGGCGGCGTAGGAAGGGATGTCCCCTTCTCCGGTCACTTCGAGGGCGGCGAACCGGGCGGCATCGGTGGGGTACTCTACGGGGAGGGTCAGGAGCGGCCCCACCCAGGTCGGCCGGTAACCGCTCAACCTCAGACTGCGGGGCATCCCCGCCTCGACCCGGCGGACCGGGTTCCAGTCACCGTCGAGCAGGATCAGATGGACTGGACTGGACTCCGGTCCCGGCGGCGGAGGCTGTCCCGGTCTGCCTCCCAGCGGCGGTGCCAGCGCCACGGCCACGTACTCGGGGCGTCCCGCAACACCCTGGAACCGGTACCAGGACGCCTCGACCGGCAGGATAGGGCGCATCCCGACCACCCGCTCCCCTTCCGGTCGCCGCTCCATATACTCGGTGAACTCGCCCGGCCGACTGACCGTCACCTCACCGCTCACGTTCCCCCCTGAGAAGGTCACCTTCAGGTCGGGATACTGCCAGGTCTCCTTGACCCCGAAAGCCAACTGATCGGCCTTCATCGTCACCCAGTCCAGTCCGGCGGATTCCTCCTGCTCCCGCTCGGGATCGATCCGGCCTAAGGTGCGCTGCTGGGTCTCGTCACTCTGGTCGTCGACACCGATGGGGTCGCCATAGCGCAGATAGACCCGACCGCGGTGGGTCTCCCAACCCCGCAGTCCCAGAGTGGGGTTGGCGAAATGCCAGGTGACATGAGCGAAACGACGGTACTGCTCCAGCATCCGTTCGTTCAGCGCAGTGGCGAAGAGCTGATCCTTGGCCCGCCAGAAGCGATCGCGGCCGGTGCTGTCCCTGGTAGCGGCCACAGTGGTCAAGGGATCGGCGATGATCGCATCACCCAGTCCGTAGCCCCCCTTGGAAAGAGGGAGTACCCAGCGGGGGTCATCGGTCAGTATCCGAACCGAGACCGGGAGCCTGTCGAGTCCGGCCTGATAATCGGCCCAGGCCTGCTCCAGCATCCCGAGCTGCTGGAAAGCCAGGCCCCGGGCCAGCAGAGCTTCAGGCACATGAGCCCTCTCCCGCACCAGATAGCTCATCACCGACACCGCAGTCGTCCACTCCCGCACGCTCAGATAGTGGACTCCGAGCCACCAGGTGGCGAATTCGTTGTCCGGATCCAGGACAAGGGCCTTGTGCAGTTGTTCCATGGCCAGAGCCCGACTGACCTCCAGGGGCATCCCCTCCTCGTCGATCGCCCCCCCCCAACCGCCGGCTCGCCATCCTTTAGCCCAGTAGGCTTCCAGTCGAAGAACCCCGCGCAGAGCGTAGGCATCGGCGAGGGCCGGCGAGGCATCCAGCAGACGCTCCAGTTCGGCGTCGGCATAACGGTCGAGTGTCCGGGATTTGTAGATGCGGGCCAGGGTCAAATGGTAGCGGATGTTCCCGGGGTCGCGGCGCAGGGCTTCCCGTACCCGGGTCTCAGCCAGCTGACGGCCGCCCGGCTCGGCTGAGGCGAGCAAGGCCAGGGCGTCCAGGTGCCAGGCCTCGGCGTCATCGGAGAGCGCGTCCCGGAGCAGAGGATCCAGGAGGGTATGGGCCTCGTCCCCCCCTCCAGCATCCAGGAGCGAACGGGCCTGGGCGAGCGGACCCACGTAGAGGGAATCGGCCTCGGCTGCGGTGAGCCAGCCCCGCTCGCTCGGCACCGCTTCCGCCATCTCCTTCTCCCGGCGCAGGGTCGCGACATCATCGGGAGAGAGTTCTCTGGCCGGCTCGTAGACCGAGACCAGCAGGTTGGCCCGGACCGCCGGTTCCAGCGGTTCCGGAGTGGATGAACGCCGGGGAGGGGCGTCCAGACGGACGGGCTTGGTGGCTTCCACCCAGGCTTGTCCCTGATCCTGGTCCGGCGCTGTGAGTTCGGTCGAGAAGGTGCCGTCAGGGAAGAGGCGCAACTGCAGAGGCTGCAGGGCTTCGGCCACCGTCTGGCGCAGGAACCAATCGGGGTCGGCGGCATGATCCAGCATTACCGCCAGTGAGGCCGACTCGCGGTCCATGTCCAGTCGCCAGAGCACGGCCGCCCGCAGGAATCGGTCGTTTTCGGGATCGGCCAGCAGCTCGGCCAGCCGCTCCCGGTCCCGCGCCCGCAGCCGGCCAGGAGGCGGATCCCAGTTCCATGATTCGCGTGAGCGGTCATAGGACCCGTTCCAGCTCACCGCGAACCCGATGGCGAACTCCAGTCGGCCCAGACGGTCGTCCTGCCGCCCGGCCAGCACGGCTCGGGGATCGGGCCGCCAGATCCAGTACTCGTAGAAGAGTCCCGGACCGATCACATCGGTCTCGATCTCGCGAGGAGGGCCGTAGACCACGAAGGGGACGAGCCTGTCGTCGGCCGGACCCGGGTTGCGGCGGTCAAGGGCGAACTGGCGACGGGCGATCTCCAGGCGGACGATGATCCGGTCGCGGAACTCGTTGGCCGGAGTACCGGGGGTGGGGTCGTGCGCCGTCCAGAAGCGCTCCAGGAAGGCGTCCATGGAGTCGCGACCGCTCCGTATGGCCTGCTGCCAGGCCCGCTGTTCGGGCCGGTCGGCGATCTCCTCGAGCACGGCGGTGAGCTGAGCGTCCCGTGAACCGGCCGGGAGCTGCAGCCGACCGGCACAGGCAGCGAGTGCCAGAGCGACCAGGACGATCGCGGTCTGCCCGGGAGATACTCTCATACGCGGCGCTCCGCCTTCTCCATGCTTACATGCGGGACTCTGTGGATACTACGCTCTCTGACCGGGGCTTGTTTACTCGGGTGGCCGTACCGACCATATTGCGGCTCCGGCCACCTGAGAGGAGTCCTGGATGATCCGCCTGTCCGTCCTGACCGCCGGCCGACGTCCGATCGACCCGCGCCGGGTCCTGCCGCTGCTCGCCCTCATGCTCGCCGTTCCGGCCACTGTGCAGGCCCAGGCTTCCCTGATCCCGGCCGAGCAGGCCCTGGCTGGACGGATCTCGGTCGAGCGCCTGCGCACCGACCTCTATTACCTGGCCTCGGACGAGCTGGCGGGGCGGGCCACCCCCTCCCCCGGACTGGAGGCGGCCGCAGAGTACATAGCCGCCGCCTTCCGGGAGGCCGGCCTGGAACCGGCGGTGGACGGAAGCTATTTCCAGGAGGCCCAGTTGAAGATGATCACGGTCGAGCGGCGGGGGCGGATCGCCCGACGGCTGGTGCCGCCGGAATCGTCTCCCGAGACCGAGGGCGCCATCGTCACCCTGCGCAACGTGGTCGGCGTACTTCCCGGGTCCGACCCCGTGCTGCGCGACGAATACGTGATGGTGTGCGCCCATTACGACCACATCGGCATCCGCTCGGGCGCCTATCCCGACAGCATCTGCAACGGTGCCGACGACAACGCATCGGGGTCGGTCACCGTCATGGAGCTGGCCCGGGCGCTGGCGTCCGGACCCGACCGCCCACGGCGCAGTGTGCTCTTCGTCACCTGGTTCGGTGAGGAGGTCGGACTGCTGGGTTCACAATGGTATGCCGGTCACCCGGTCTTGCCACTGGAGAAGACCGTGGCCGTGGTCAACCTCGAGATGACCGGCCGGACCGACGGGGACGGCGGGGACCAGACCAACCGGGTCTCCTTCACCGGGTTCGACTTCTCCGACCTGCCCGCCCTCTTCGTGCCTATCGGGCAGGCTATGGGGATCGAGGTCTTCAAACACGAGCAGAACAGCGACCGTTACTTCTTCGCCAGCGACAACATCGCCCTGGCCCGGACCGGGGTGGTGGCGCACACCATCTCGGGGCTGTTCGAGTATCCCGACTATCACCAGCCCGGTGACCACGCCGACAAGATCGACTACCAGGACATGGCCCGCACGGCCCGGCTCCTGGCCGTGGGACTCCAGCGGCTGGCCGACCAGGAGCCGGTCCCGCGCTGGGACGCCTCGAAGGAGCAGGTAGCTGAATTCGTGACCGCCTGGCAGAGGCTGCACGGCCTGATCAATCCCTGAGACGGAAGGCCCGGGAGGTCCAGCGGGAGCAGATGGAATCCGACCGCACTCTCGGTTAAGGTTCTCCAGTAGCGTCGACCCGGTGTTCCGTTCCCAAGGAGGCCCCATGGTCCGAGCCGCCGTCATGCCAGCCCCCAATGAACCGGTCGAGGTGCGGGAGTTCCCCGAACCGGTCCTGGAAACGGGCGAGGTCCTGCTCGAGATCCTCTGCAGTGAGGTCTGCGGCACCGACGTCCATCTGCACCGGGGACGACTGGAGGGAGTGCCTTATCCGCTCATCCCCGGTCACGTCTCGGTCGGCCGGGTCCTCGATGTGGCCGGCGAGGTTGCCGACACCGAGGGACGGCCGATCGAAGTCGACCAGGTGGTGACCTTCCTGGATGTGCACGGCACCTGCGGACACTGCTGGTACTGCCTGGTGGCCCGCGAGGAGACCAAGTGTCCCCAGCGCCGGGTCTACGGGATCACCTACGGGGCGGAGGACGGGCTGCTGGGCGGCTGGGCGGAGCGGATCGTGCTCAAGGCCGGCGTGAAGATCATCCCCTTACCCGAGGGGATGGATCCGCTCGACTACATGGGGGGCGGCTGCGGTCTCTCTACCGGGTTCCATGCCGTGGAAAGGGCCGGGATCCGGCTTGGCGACGTGGTGGTCGTCCAGGGAGCCGGGCATGTCGGCCTCTCGGCCGCCGTCTTCGCCCGACTCTCCGGAGCTTCCCAGGTCATCGTCCTCGGCGCTCCTCGGGACCGGCTCGAGATGGCCCTGCGTTTCGAGGCCGACCTGGCCCTGGATATCACCACCCTCCCCCATACCGAACGACTGGAAACGGTCCGTGAGCGGACCGGCGGGCGAGGCGCCGATGTGGTCATCGAGGCCTCGGGGAACCCCGCAGCCGTGCCCGAGGGGATGGAACTGACCCGCGACGGAGGCACCTACGCCATCGCCGGCCAGTACACCGACGAAGGGGACGTCGCGATCAATCCCCATCGGCACATCAACCGCCGGCACCTGACGGTGAAGGGTTGCTGGGGGACGGCCTTCACCCATGTCTGGCGTTCCCTCCACCTCATGGCCGAGCACACCGACCGCTTCCCCTGGCGTGACTTCGTGAGCCACACCTTCCCCCTGGACGGGGCCAACGAGGCCCTGGCCGCGGTGGCCGGACTGAAGTCCCGCAAGGCGCTCATCCTGCCTGGAGAATGGAAGCCCGGCAGCGGCAAGGTGCTGATGGCATGAGTGCCCCAGGAGCGATGGAGACCGGCCGCCGGACCGATGATATGACCGCCCGTCTCGTCCGGCTGCTGCATGGGTGGGGAGCGGTCCTGGCCGCCCGCCTGACCGGTCTGCTCTTCCTGGCCGGGGTGGTCGGTAAACTGCTGGACTGGGAATCGACCCGCCTGGCGATGACCGCCTATACGGTCCTCGACCCCTTTCCCCCGGGCCTGATGGCCGCCGGCAGTCTTGCCCTGGAGACGCTGGTCGCGGTGGGTCTGTTGTGGAAAGGCTGGTGGCGGCGATGGGGACTACCGGCGCTGGCCGCCTTCCTGATCGTCACCGGAGTGGTGCTGCTGGTCGAGACCCTGGCCGGGGGAGTCGGCGACTGCGGCTGCATCCCCTTCCTGCCCCGGGGGATCGGCTGGCCGAGCACCGTACAGAACCTGGCCGGCGCCCTCTTCGCCTTCGCCCTCTGGCGGACCGTGGCCGGGACGTCCGACCTCCGGTCGACCTTCAGCGACTGACGTCCTCCCCCTGGCGGTAGGCGATACTCTCGACCCGACCGTCGGGGCCGAGACGGATCTCGGCCGGGACGCGGGCGATCCCCATCGCCCGGGCCTGCTCCGGCAGGATGTAGAGGGTCCTCATACCCAGGTCCAGCCCGCGTCGATAGGCGTCCATGAAGACCGCCCGCGGGATCCCGTCACTGCGGATAACGAGCAGCATCAGACCGGAGAGCGGAGCGTCGGCACTACGGTCGGGATCGGCCTCGGCCTGCTGGATGCGCTCGAGCAGGTCGGCCGTGCAGACATCACAGGTCGGGGTCATGACCAGTACCTCGACCACGCCCTCCACCCGGGTGTCGAGCAGGTGTTCCACCGGTCCGGCCTCGGCCAGATCCAGCACCGGCACGGCGGGCAAAGGCTGTCCGGGACGCAGCAGCGGATGCCGGAAAACCGCACCGTAGGAGACCATGCTGGCCATGGTCACGACGACCAGAGCGGCCACGGCCACCCAGGCCCAGAGCCCCCGGCGCCGGTTCTCCCTCTCCTCGATGACCGATACCATGGCCGGCATGATACCATCCGGCGACTCTGCCGTCATGCCGTGCCCGATCCGTACCGGGGAGACAGAGCCGCGCTCATTCCAGCCTCTGGAGCCTTTCCCCCCGGTCGGCTAATGTTGGCGGCGAGTGTCTTCGCCTCGTCCTGCAAGGAGTCATCATGATGTACCCTCCCCGCCCGTCCCCGACCCCCCGCCCTCAACGTTGGGCGCTGCTGCGGCCCGCGGCCGGACTGTTGATACTCGGTCTGCTGTTACCGCTCACCGCCTCACGACCGGCCGGACCCGATCACGAGCGGGCCGAAGAACCGGCACCGGGCGACCTCGGAGTGTTGTTCGAGCCCGGCGGCATCCTGCAGGACCGCAACGGGGACGGACACATCGACTACCTGGACGTGCGCCTGGTGCTGGGCGGAGGGTTCGATGCCGCGGTGAAGGCAGCAGCCGCCGAGATCGCCGCCCGTCTGGGCTACGAGACGATGTCGTTCGACCCCGGTCTGGCGGTGGCCTGGGACCGCCGCGTCCGGCGCTGGGAACAGCCGGTCGTGCTGGTCGGTCTGGCCGACGACCATCTCCCCCTCCCCGCGGCGGCCGCCCCGCTGCTGGCCGGCCTCGGCCCCGGCCAGGGGGTTCTGCTGGCCCTGGCGCCGGATGAGACCTTCCCGCGGGGAGGAGCCATCGTCACCGGTCGGGACGAGACCGGCCTGCTGACTGCGGCCGGCTACCTGGCCGCCCGCTTCCCCTCGGTGTGGCGGCTCGATGGGACCGCCTGGTCCGAGGTGGGCGAACGGGTCGGGCGCCTGCTTGCCCAGCAGGCGGTTCCGGCCGCCGGGGTGCGGCTCGAGGGACTGGTGGTGGACGCCTTTCGGGACGGGATCGTGCGGGCCCGGGTCGGGCTGGACTTCGTCACGGCCGGGGCCCTCGACAGTGCCCGGACCGTGCTGGAGAAGAAGGTCCCGACCTCCGGACCCGGCCGAACCACCCGGACGACCCGTACCGGTGCACCCGACACCACATCCACCCGATCAACCCGAACCAGCGCCGCCGACACCACTGCCGCGGTCGCCCAGAACCGGCGGGAACGCATCCTGACCATCACCGACCTGGAGTTCACCGACCTGCACCGGTTGGAACTCCACCTGACCGCCCCCCGGTCCGAGGGGACCGTGGACCTGCTTCCGCGGCGCCCCTGGCCGGCCCGCAGTCTGCGCCCGGCCCCGGCCGGCCCCTCTCCCGACTTCTCGCTGGCTCGTCTCTTCGAGGTGGGTGGACTCCTGCGGGACAGCGACCAGGACTGGATCCCCGACCAGACGATGGCGACCATCCTCTCCGACGGAACGCCGGCTCCCTTCGACCTGATCGACCTGGCCGCCCGCATAGGACTGGAGACCGCCGGTATCCGACTCCCGCTGGTCCGGGTCGTGGGGCAGGATGAGCGTCCCGCCCGCAGCGGATTCCCCATCCTTTACGGCACCGGCCGGATGCACGCCGACCGGCTGGCCCGGGATCGCGGCATCACCGACCTGCCGGCCGAGGCCGGTGTCGGCTATCTGCGCTTCGTGCCCGAGGGCTTCGACGGTCGCAACGGCCTGCTGCTGGGGGGGACCGACGGTACCGGACTGGCCGCGGTGACCGGGTATGCCGCCACCCGGATGCCCTGGCTCTGGGAGTACGGCAAGGGGAACTGGCAGCTGGTCGAGGTGGAGGACGAAGTGCGCCGCTTCTTCCAGGCCCGCTCAGCAGCCGGTCAGGTCAGTCTGGGGCTCGAGAAGCTGGATACCTGGCTCAACCGGCTGGAAGGAGACGACCTGGCGGCGATCGAGGTGGAAATGGCCGCCGAGCAGACCCCGGAGGAACTCGACGGACTGCTGGAGGAACTGGTGAAGAAGCACTTCCCCCAGGCCCAGACCGCCATTGAGGTCCACCCGACCGGTTTCGGAGTGGGGCGGCCTGTCTTCAAGGAAGAAGTCGATTTCCCGTGGGAGGTCGACACCGTCCGTCAGGCCCTCCGGGACGAGGTCCTGCCCCGTCTGACCCCCAAGAGCCGGGGCCGCATCGAGATCAGGATCAGCGAGTCTCCCGAGGTCCGGGAGCAACTGGCCGGCGAGATCCGATCCCTGCTCACCACCCGGGGGGTACCGGACGGGTCCTTCGACATCGAGGTGCTGTGCGCCTACAAGCAGGGCTACTCCTGGCTCCACGACCGGGTCCTGCCGCACTTGCGGGACCGCGAGGTGGGACGGATCGAGATCACGTATCACACCCTCCGGGACTCCGAGGAGGTGCGCTGGCAGACCATTGCCTCGGCCACCCGCTGGCTGCAGGAACTCTACCCCATCGATGCCGTGCTGGCCCGGGAACTGGATATCCCCGACTCGCTCGTCACCTTCCACCCCACCTACCAGGCCGACCCCGTCTATCGGGTCAAGGTGTTCGACCCGGAGGGCGGCGTCCTGCTCGAGGACACCTTCGACCCCCGCTACGTGGTGCGGCCCTTCTTCGATCGTTTCCCCGAATACGAGTCGATCCGGGTGACCACCGGCTGGCTGCGGGTACAGGTGGGCAGCGTCGTCCTGCTCGATCGCCGGATCGTCACCGACCCCGAATCGTTCTGGGACCATCTGCAGTCCGAGACCTACGGGAAGGTCATCGACTACGTCATGGATCTGCAGGAAGGCCGCCCCTCCTCGAACAACGCTCCGTACTTCGATGAGCTTCGTGTGGACCTGACCCTGAGTGAGCCCGACTACCGGCTGGGGGTGGACGAGGAGGTCATCTCCTCGCTCGAGGCCCTGCACGAGGACATCTACTTCGAGACCCTCACCCTCTTCAACCGGATCGGCGCCCGCTGGGACGCCGGTTCGATGAGCTACCCGGGACGCATCCTCCCCTATCTGCACCAGGGAGCGGGAGCGCCCGGACGGGCACGGATATCCCTGACCGGCAAGGAGCGGGCCCGCCCCGAGCTGGTCCTGACCACCACGGCCCGGGGGGGCGAGCCGGAACGTCAGCGCTACGCCCTGAGTGATCCCGGAGTGCCCGACCCCGTCCTGCGCGGCCTGGAGGTGGAGGCCGGGGCCGAGGGAGTGCGCCGGCTGCTCTTCGAGGTGACCGCGACCGACACCACCGACCGCTACGAGGAGTATCGGGACCGCAGCTCGGAAGCAGCCATCGACCGCACCTTCCGCTCCACTACCCTGCTGGAAGGGATGGTCGGAAGGCTGACCGGACTCCACCGGGCCGGTCTGTTCGAACAGGACCTGGCCTTCGACCGGGTCGAGTCTCTGCGCTTCCGCATCACCCTGGAGGACAGCCTGACCTGGTGCCGGCTGGCCGATCTGCCGCGGAGCCGCCATCCCCGCGATACCACCCGGCCGGTCCTGCTGGACCGGGACTTCCGCAACCAGGGCCAGCAGATCGTCCCCTGGGAGGAACCGCTCGACCCCGCCGAGGCCGAAGCCATTCTGGCCCGCCTGAACACTTTCCCCGACGTCCGGGTCTGGTGGGCAGCCCGCTCCTTCCTGGGCCATGACGTCTGGGTGGCCGACCTCCATCCCCGGCTGGAGGGACGCCTGGTCTCCCAGGCCAAATTGAACGCTCTGCGCCCCACCCTCTACCTGACCGGCCGCCAGCACGCCAATGAGATCTCCAGCACCAGCCACCTGCTCCGTCTGGCTGAACTGCTGGCCTCCGACCCGGAATGGAACCGCTACCTGCAGAAGGTCAATGTGGTGATCCACCCCGTCACCAATCCCGACGGGGCCTGGCTGGTGGACGAACTGCACCCCGAGAATCCCGACTTCATGCTGCACGCCGGCTACCTGGGAGCGCTGGGCGTGGATGCCACTTCGGGTTCCCGCGACCCTGACGGCCGCTACGCCGAGGCCCGGGTGCGGCCGGCCGTACAGGCGATGTGGCTGCCCGACATCATGCTCGACCTCCACGGCTATCCCTCGCACGAGTGGGTCCAGTACTTCGCCGGCTACTCGGCCTGGGTGCGGGGACGCAGCGGCGGGCAGCGTTCCTGGTGGTCCCCCCGCGGCTGGTTCCTGCCCGGCTTCTCCTGGGTGGACGACGAACGTTACCCCGAGATCACCCGGGCGCAGTTCGCCGTCCTCGACTCCCTCGCTGCAGCCATCACCGGCCAGCCCGAGGTAGATGCCATGAACCGCCGGCTCTACGCCCGCTATGCCAAGTACGGCCGGCAGGACGTGGAGGACTTCCGGGAGTACTTCCACGAAGGGATCCTCGTCTACCAGTCCCTGCGCGGCCGTCGGGTGAGCGGCAACGACCCCGGCAATCCCCGCATCACATGGTTCTCGGCCACCACCGAGACCCCCGACGAGTTGGCCCGGGGCGAGTGGCTGGGGCTGATGGGCACCGCCGGCCTGGCCCATACCTCGGCCCTGGTGCGCTATCTGTACGACGGGGAGTTCGAGACCGAACGGGAGACCGAGGAGTACCAGGGCGGGGTCCTGCGGAAGGTCAACCGCAAGCGGCCGGTACTGCCCGCGGAGAAGAAGTAGGCCGGGAGGGGGCAACCGCCCCCACCCAGCCTCGAAGCGTCTCTCCCGTGCCCGTCCGACCGGAGACCATCCGGTCGGACCGCCGTCGTCGCCTACCTACCGCGCGACCTGGAAGGCGGTGAAGAAGGGCTCCAGTCCTTTACGGATCGCCTTCTTGAAGCTCATCCGCCACATGTACTTCGACCCCCGGAAGACATAGTAGAAGTCGGCGATCAGGAAGTAGGCCCCGAAGAGGTAGATCCCTGTCCGGGCGGCCTCGGCGGAGGAGTCCTTCTCCTCCACGAAGGCCCCCGCTTCAGAGTCCCAGACCATCTCGGAGGAGGTGTTCGACATCGAGGCGGCCAGCAGGAAGATGGTGCCGTAGTTGGCCATCCACTTGGTGTCGCCGCTCAGGTCGAACCGGGCGAAGAAGTCATTGGCACTGGTGAGGTAGACCTGGAAGGTGACCACGCCCTTCCAGTGCATCTCGGACACCATGATGACCTGCGAGGACTCGAAGAGGGTGCCGTAGTAGGGCATGATGACGGCATCCACGTTCAGTTCCCGGGCCAGGTCGGCGAACTTATCCCGGGAGTCGGGGGTGTCCTCCATCGGCAGTCCACTCCGCTCGAAAGCGGCGACCGAGGTGGCGTAGTCGACGACTTCGAAACCCCGGTCCCGGAACTCCTCGGCCGCGATCCCCCAGTTGTACTCCCGCCACGATTCAGGGTCGGCCAGGTTGAGGGGGAGCCGGTTGGGGACGATGGCCACCCGCCGGATCCGCACCTCGTTGCGCGGGATCGAAGGCTCGAAGTAGAACTCGGACTGGCTGGTCGTGGTGGCACAGCCACCGACCGCGACCAGGGTCGCGAGCAGGAGTGCCGACAGGGTGGCGGCACGGAGAATGGATTTCATGGCAGCACGTCTTCCTTTTCCTTACAGCGGGCTATGAGTTGCTGAAGTTCATCCAGGTCGTCGGCCGACCGGGCCGCACGGATGTAGAGCTTCACATGGTCC
>CAYUVJ010000022.1:0-13770 GCA_964447955.1 uncultured Gemmatimonadota bacterium | reverse complement strand
GTGAAGAACGGCTCGAAAAGTTTGCTCAGGAGGCCTTCGGGGATTCCCTGGCCGCTCTGCCCGGGGTCCGGCTGGTGAACAGTTTCCGGATGGTCGAAGCCGAGGCGGCCGGCCACCCCTTCGCCCTGGCCGTGCTCGACCTGGAAGACTGGATGCGGGAGAACCCCCTTCGCTTCCTCTCGGGCGGTCCGGCCACCGATCCCGGCCCCGCCGCGGTCATCGTCAGCGACAACTTCCGCCAGCGCTTCGGCCTGGACGCGGGGGACGAACTCGACCTGGCCACCCCGAACGGCCCCCTGAAGGTGCGCATCCTGGGGGCCATCCTCGACTTCACCGCCGACCGCGGCGCACTCTTCCTGGACAGCGCGACCTACCAGCGCTGGTGGGAGGACGAGCGGGTGGACACCTGGGACCTCTACCTGGAGACGGGGGTCGCGGCAGCCGACGTCCAGCAGACCATCGAAGCTCGCTGGGGGACCGAGCGCGACCTCTTCATCATGCGCCACGACGAACTGCGGATGCGGATCCTGGAGGATGTGGACGCCACCTTCGCGGTGGTCTACGCCATGCAGGTCATCGCCGCAGTGATCGCCCGGCTCGGGGTGGTCCCCACCCTGGCCGCCGCCGTCACCGCCCGGCGGCGGGAACTGGCCGTACTGCGGGCGGTGGGGACCACCCGCCGCCAGCTGGGGCGGGCGGTGGTGACCGAGGCCGCCCTGCTGGGCGGGGTCGGCGGCCTGCTCGGCCTGGCGGCCGGGACCGCCCTCTCCGGGGTGCTCATCTACGTCATCCAGTACGGCTCGACCGGCTGGCTTTTCCCCTACCGTTTCCCCTGGGCTCTGGGGGCGGTCGTCCTGATCGGGTCGGTGGCCGCCTCGGCCCTGGCCGCCCTCTATCCCGCCCGACTGGCCGGGGCCGTCGATCTGGCCGCCGCTCTGGAGTACGAATGAGCCGCCGCCCGCGCCGCCGCCTCCCGGGCCCGCTCACGGCGACAGCGCTCGCGCTCGCCCTCCTCCTCCATCTCCCGCTCCCCCTCCGGGCCCAGGCCCCCGCCGCCGGGTCCGGACCCCCGGTCCTAAGCCGCGTCTGGTCCTTCCCGGCCGACCACGGCGCCCATCCCGATCAGGCCACCGAGTGGTGGTATCTGACCGGGCACCTGACCACCGCGGCCGGACGCCGGCTGGCCCTGCAGGCGGTGTTCTTCCGCCAGGTCCTGCCGCCCCCCGCGGGACGGGTCCCGGAGGGCTGGGTCCCTGAGACCCTCTATCCCGCCCACATGGCCCTGACCGACCCGGGGCGGGGCACATTCATCTGGCGGGAGCAGTTGGGCCGCTCTTTCGGCGATGGGGGATCGGCCGCCGCCGGCCGGCTGGAAGTGCGCTCCGGACCCTGGCGGCTGACTGCCGAGGAGCCGAACGGCACGGGCGCCATGACCTGGCGTCTGGAGATCCCGGGGGAGGACCCCGGGGTAAGTCTGGAACTGCGCCCGCAGGAGCCGCCCCTGCTCCATGGCGAGAGGGGCTGGAGCGTCAAGCACCCCGCTGCGGGCGACCCGCCGGTCGCCTCGTGGTACTACTCCATCCCGCGACTGGCCGCCCGGGGGACGGTCCGGCACGCCGGTCGGGCAGAGGCGGTCACCGGCACGCTCTGGTTCGATCACGAGTTCTTCGAAGCCGGAGGGCTCGAGGGACTGGACGGCTGGGACTGGTTCGGCCTGCGCCTGGACGACGGTTCCGCCCTCATGCTGGCCCGGGTACGGGCAGGCGATCGCCCGGCCGTCTGGGGGACCCTGCGGACCGCCGACGGCCGGGTGCGCCGGCTGGGCCCCGACCAGGTGCACCTGACCCCGTTGCGGACCTGGAGCGCACCCGACGGGGAGGCCGAGTATCCGGTCGCCTGGGAGGTGGAATTGGTGGAGGATGGCCGGCGCCTGCGCGTCGAGGCCGAGGTGCCGGCCTCGGAGCTGGCCACCCGCACCTCGGTCCGCCGGCGCTACTGGGAAGGGAGCGTGCGGGTCTACGAGAGCGACGGGCGCCCGGCGGGGGAAGGGTTCCTGGAGATGACCGGTTACGCCGCTCCGCTCAGGCCGGCGGGGATGTCGCCACCGGGGTATGGTCGGCCGGGTCCCGGTCGAGGTGGTCGGTCTGGTTGAGCAGCGCCAGCTGCCAGCGCCCCTCGGGGTGCCGGCGCAGCACGGTGAGCGAAGCGTTGTCCACCATGAAGCGGTTGCGCTCGGCCATGCTCAGGCCGAAGAGCCGGCAGACCGCGCCCCGGATGGGCCCGGAGTGGGTGAAGACGGCCACCCGCCCCCCCGGGTGGTCCAGCGCGATCCGCTCCAGGGTCCCCCAGGTCCGCTCCTGCATCTCCCGCAGGCTCTCGCCGCCGCCCCGCGGATGCCCTTCCACGTCAGCCATCCAGCGTTCCAGCTCGTCCCCGTGACGGGCCCGGATCTCGGCCATGGTCAGCCCCTCCCAGGCCCCGTAGCTGCACTCCCGCAGACCCGGGTCGGCGGTCACCGGCAGTCCCAGCCCGGCGCCGGCCGCCTCGGCCATCTCGCAGGCCCGGGCCAGGTCGCTGGTGTGGATCGCGGTGGGACGCCAGCGTCGCAGGGCCTCCACGACCGGAACGATAGTCGCCCGCCCGGCCTCGTTCAGCGGGGTGTCGGCATGTCCCTGGAAACGGTACTCGGCGTTCCAGGGGGTCTGGGCGTGGCGCACCAGCAGCAGATGAGTGGGGTCCTCATGCGCTCGGGCCATCGGCCTCCTTTAGTGTCCTGTCACACGAGGAAGTAGCGGCACAACTCGGTGAGCGGACAGTCGGCGCACCGGGGCTTGCGGGCGGCACAGACCCGCCGGCCGTGGAAGATCATACGGCTGGAGAAATCGAACCAGTCCGATTCGGGGATCAGCTCGTTCAGTTCGTACTCGATCTTGACCGGGTCGGTCTGGTCGGTCAGGCCGATCCTCTGGCTCAATCGCTTCACATGGGTGTCGACGGTGATCCCCGGATGTCCCCAGGCCCCCCCCCGGATGACGTTGGCCGTCTTGCGCCCGACGCCGGGCAGGGCGGTCAGCGCCTCCATGGCTTCGGGCACCTGGCCGCCGTGTTCGGTCACGATCACCCGGCAGGCCTCCCGGATGGCCCGGGCCTTCTGGCGGAAGAACCCGGTGGAATGGATCATCGCCTCGAGTTCGGCCGGGTCGGCCTCGGCGTAGGCGCGGGCATCGGGGTAGCGGGCGAAGAGAGCGGGGGTGACCTGGTTGACCCGCTCGTCGGTGCACTGGGCCGAGAGGATGGTGGCCACCATCAGCTGCAGCGGGCCCTCGAAGTTCAGGGCCACCCGGGCATCCCCGTGCAGCACCCGAAGGCGCCCGTCGATCTCGCGAGCCCGAGCCTGCCGCTCCTCCGGGGTCTCCTTCCCGAACGGTCGCGGCCTCTTTCGACGAACCATCGTCTCTCCTGGAGTGCAGTCCCGGTCCTCACGATCGTGGATCCGGCCCGGGATCGGAACGTCGGCTTCCGGCCAGCCTGAAGATGCTACGGAAGCCATCCGTCAGCAAGGACCACCGGCGCGTCACACCCGTGGGGCCTCCGGCGGAGGCGATCTAATAATACACGATAATCGTATTGTAATCATACGTTTTTCATATATAATCACCGCATGATCCTGCGGGAAGCGCACCTCATCGCTCTCCAGTCCCGACTGGCGGAGTTCCCGGTGGTTGGCCTGCTCGGCGCCCGACAGGTCGGCAAGACCACCCTCGCTCGCCTGCTGGCGGAACGCTTCGAGGTCCCGGTCACCCGGTTCGACCTGGAGCGGCCGGAGGACTTGGCCCGCCTCGAGGATCCGATGCTGGCCCTGCAGGACCTGCCGGGACTGGTCGTCCTCGACGAGGTCCAGCGCCTCCCCGGGCTCTTCCCGGTCCTGCGGGTCCTGGCCGATCGACCGGCTCCCGCCGCTCGTTTCCTGGTGCTGGGAAGTTCCTCACCCGACCTGCTGCGCCAGTCCTCGGAGAGTCTGGCCGGTCGGATCGGTTACTATGAACTGCCAGGGTTGGGAGTGACCGAGGTCGGTCCGGAGAACAGCCTGCGCCTCTGGCTGCGGGGAGGCTTCCCTCGCTCTTTCCTGGCCGGCAGCGAGGCCGCCTCACTGCGCTGGCGGCGCAGCTTCATCCAGACCTACCTGGAGCGTGACCTGCCCTCGCTGGGGGTCCGCGTGCCTGCCTTCACCCTGCACCGTTTCTGGCGGATGCTCGCCCACTACCATGCCCAGTGCTGGAACGGGGCCGAACTGGCCCGGGCTTTCGGGGTGAGCTCGAGCGCGGTCCGCAACTACCTCGACATCCTGACCGGTACGCTGGTGGTGCGTCAGCTCCAGCCCTGGTTCGAGAACATCGACAAGCGCCAGGTCAAGGCCCCCCGGGTCTACCTGGCCGACACCGGTCTGCTCCATGCACTCCTCGGGCTGGAGGATCGGGATGCCCTGGAGGGCCATCCCAAGGTCGGCGCCTCGTGGGAAGGGTACGTCATCGACCAGCTGCTTCAGCGTCTGGCCATCCCCTGGTCGGAGGCCTCTTTCTGGGCCGCCCACAGCGGGGCCGAGGTCGATCTCTTCCTGATCCACAACGGCCGCCGGCTGGGATTCGAGGTCAAGCGTACGACCCGACCGACCACCAGCCGGTCCATGCACGCGGCGATCGAGGCCCTCCATCTCGACGCTCTCCATGTCATCCATGCCGGAGAGCGCTCCTTCCCTCTCCGGGAGGGGATCGAGGCGATCGCCTTCCAGGACCTGTTCAGCGACCAGTTCCTTCGGTGAAGGGAGGCTGACAGCTGGTCTTCTCGGTGCGTGCCTGCGTCTGGATACCTTCCTTCCCTCACCTACTCCGACCGCAGGGCCGTCATCGGGTCCACCCGGCTGGCCCGCCAGGCGGGGAGCAGTCCGGCCAGGCCGGTGACGACCAGGATGGCCAGCGCGACCCCCGCATAGGTCAGGGTATCGGTCGGACTCATGTCGAAGAGGAACCCTCGGATGAGCCGGTTCAGGGCCAGCGCCGTCCCGGTCCCGATGAGGATCCCCAGTCCGGCCAGGACAGCCGCCTCGACCAGGACCAAGCGGAGCAGACCGGTGCGCCGGGCTCCCAGCGTCATGCGCAGACCGAGCTCGTGGGTGCGCTGGGCGACCGAGTAGTTCTGGACGCCGTAGACCCCGACCAGGGCGAGCAGGAGGGTGAGGCCGCCGAAGAGGCTCAGCAGGACGGCCCGGAAGCGCTCGCTGGAGGAAGCGCCCTGCAGGACGGACTCCATGAACCGGATGTCGCCGGTGAAGATCGCGGGGTCGATCTCGGCCACCGCGCCCCGCAGGAGGGCGGAGACGTTCTCGGGTTCCAGCCGGGTCCGTACGACCATCCCGGCGCTCCGCGAGAGGCAGGTCGGCAGGAAGATGCCGGGATGGCCGTCCGGCACGAACTGGAAGAGCCGCATGGTCTCCACTACCCCGATCACCGTCACCGGCGGCCAGGGCGTCTGGGTGATCGGCTGGAGTTGACGGCCGACGGCATCTCCGTCCGGCCAGTACTGCTCGGCCAGGTTGCGGTCGATGATGGCGACCTGGGGCTGGAGCACCCAGTCCCCCTCCTCGAACCAGCGCCCGGCCAGCAGGGTCGCGCCCAGCGCCTCCAGTGCCCCCGGGCCGGCCGTCCGGAGCAGTGCCAGGTTCGGCTGCTGCCGCTCGGGCTCGGGATGGTCGGGGACCTGGAAGTAGATCCCCGGCGCCGTGTTCTCGAAGGGGAGGTAGTCGAAGGAGCCCGCGTACGCCACTTCCGGCAGGGCCGCGATACGATCCGCCAGCCGCCGGCCGAGCTCCAACCGCTGCTCCCGCTCCGGATAGACGGCCGGATCGAGCGGCAACTGCATCAGGACGAGGTTCCGCGGCTCGAATCCGAAGGGGACGTTCATCATGTTGTGGAGGCTGCGCAGCAGCAGCGCGGTCCCGGTCGTCAACACGACGGCCAGGGCGACCTCGACGACGAGCAGGACGCTGCGCAGGCGTCGCTGCGACCGGCCGGCCGAGAGCGCCCGTCCGCTCCGGTGCAGGACGGGGGCCAGGTTCACCCGGGAGGTCTGCAGGGCCGGTACGAGCCCGAACAGGAGCACGCTCAACGCTCCCGCCCCGGCGGCGAAGAGCAGCACGGTCGGATCGAGGCCGACTCCGGTCCGCTGCAGGATCGTGCTCGGATAGACCGAGACGAGCAGGCGTATCCCCCCCCAGGCCAGGCCGAGTCCGGCCGCGATACCGGCGCCGGCCAGCAGCAGACTCTCGCCGAGCAGGATCCGCACCAGCCGAAGGCGCGAGGCACCCAGGGCGAGCCGCACCGCCATCTCCCGGCCGCGACCGGCTCCACGGGCCAGGAGCAGGTTGGCGATATTGGCACACCCGACCAGCAGCAGCAGGCCCACCGCGGCGAAGAAGAGGCGCAGGGTGTCCTGCAGGTAGCCCCGCTGGATCTCCCACAAGGGGGTCAGGGTGACGCCCTCGTTCTCTTCCTCGTTCCCCCGGGTACCTCGTAACTCGGGCTCAGTCCCCTGCAGGATCACGTCCAGTTCGTTGCGGGCCGACTCGATCGAGTCTCCGGAATGGAGCCGCCCCAGGAGCCAGAGATACGCCTGGGCCATGTTGGTCCGGTCCTCGTCGATCCCCAGGGGGGTGAAGATCCGGGTGTTTCCATAGGGGGAGACGAAGTCCTCCGGCAGCACCCCGATGACGGTCACCTCGGCCGGCAGGTTGCGGGGCGGTCCGAACTGGTAGGTCGGACTCACCCGCAGGCGCCGTCCGATGACCTCGGGGTCGCCGCCCAGCAGGCTCTGCCAGGCTCCATGGCTCAGGACGGCCACGCCGTTGGAGCCGGCCCGCTCCTCTTCCCGGGTGAAGAAGCGGCCCAGGGCGGGGCGGGCGCCCAGGAGCGTGAAGAGGTCCCCTGTCGTCATGATCCCGGGTTCCTGGACGGGCACCTCTCCCCCGACCACCGCGAAGGTCACGAAATCCACGGCGGCCAGACCGGTCAGGGTAGTGGCCTGCTCCCGCAGGGCCAGGAAGAGCCCCTGCGAGACCGGTATGGAACCGGAATCGTCTCCGGTCCGCTGCATGACCTGGACGAGCGCATCGGAATCGTCCCAGGGGAGCGGGCGGATCAGGACGGCGTTCACCACGCTGAAGATGACGGTCACCGCCCCGATCCCCAGGGCCAGGGTGAGCACGGCCAGCAGCGAGAAGAGGGGCGCCCGCCTCAGGCTCCTCTGGCCGATCCGCAGGTCGAAGCGCAGGGTGGAGAAAAGTTCCCGGCGCCGGCGTCGGCGGTGCCGGGCCGGCACCCCGGCGCGGAGACCGGCCTGGAGGTCTTCGACCGAGCCCAGGCGCGCCCGCGCCCGGCGCTCCGCCTCCGCCTCGCTCAGCCCTTCCCGGCGGTAGCGGGCCTCCAGTTCCTCGAAGTGGAACCGGATCTCCTCGGCATCGGAGTGTTCGTCGTGAGCCGGGGTCTCCGCCAGGCGGAAGAGCCGCCGCCAACCGTTGGGGTCCTTCATGGCATCTCCTCCCTCCTGAGGCCGAGCACCCGGCCGATGGCCCCCACCCGCCGGGTCCAATCCCGGGTCGCCCGCTTCAGGTAGCGGATGCCGGCCGGGGTCAGGTCGTAGAACCGGGCCCGCCGTCCCCGCTCGGATACCTTCCACTCCCCCTCGATCCGGCCCTGCTCCTCGAGCCGGCGCAGAGCGGGGTAGAGGGCGCTGTCCTCCACGCTCAGTTCGGTTTCCGAGACCCGGTGGATCGCCTCGGCGATCCCCAGACCGTGCAGCGGCCCTTCCCGTTGCAGGGTCTGCAGGATCATCAGATCGACCGTCCCGTAGATGCTGTCCACGCCCACGGCGCTCCCCCTCTGCTGGCCCATTCCCGGCTATGCCCTACGGAAGTGATATCAGGAACTGAGGGATTGAACGGACACGGAAGGAGATTAGTTGCCGGATATTCCGATCCGGCCGTGCCCATACCGATCCTGTCGTATCCAGGAAATGTCCATAATCACTTCCCAGGTCCGATTCGTCCCGTTCCCACAGGGGTGGATCATCTTCGGTTGTAACGGTGGCAGAGACCACTTTCAAGGAGCGTTGAAATGCCCGAACGCGACTCCTCCGAAACCAAGTCCGTCCGCTCTATCAGAATCTCTCCTCGGTCATTACGGACCTTACTGCTTTCCCTGACAGTTCCGGCGATGATCAGTGCCTTGCCGGGATGCTCGAAATCGACATCGACCCCTACCGGAAATCTGAACGTCCTCGTCTGCGACTGCATGACAACGGTGATCAGCGACGCCACGGTCACGGTGAGTCCGGAGGGGGGATCCGCAACCACCGATGCCACGGGCCGGGCGCTCTTCCCGGGACTGCCGGTAGGTGAGAATACGGTCGAGGTATCCTGTCCGACCTTCGAGACCGCCACTCAGGGAATCACCATCGAGAAGGACCAGGCCCACTTCCTGGATGTCGTCCTGACCGGGAAGCCGGCCCGTCTGAATGTGACCACCAGGAGGATGGGTCAAGGTGTGCCCGGCGTGACAGTCCGGGTCTGGCGACAGTTGGATGATGTCGAGATCGGCAGCGGGATCACCGGCGAATACGGCCTGATCGAATTCGAGGGACTGACAGCGCAACCGGTCACCGTGACCACCGACACGCTCGACAACATGATGTCGGTACCGCAGGACCGCTCCCTGGTCGGTCTTGAGACCACTACGGTGAGCATCGATCTGATCCTCTGGGCGAGTCTGTTCACCGGCGAGTTCGCCTTCGGTAACGAGGATGCCCATGCCGTCACCTTGATCGAGTTGACCGGAACCGGCATGGTCGAGATACTTCCGCCGGCCTATTTCACCGGCAACTACCGCCTGATGAGTACAGCCATAGGAGACTTGCTCGTACTGCAGTTGGGGAATCCCAGCCCGTTCGAGATGGCCGGGGTGTTCAGTCCACTCTATACCGTCGGGTTTCCCTCGAACGTGATCGTGCCCACCCAGAATTCGGTGATCACGTCAGCGAGTCCCCGGGACGATGCGATCTTAACGACCGATCAGTTCCCCATCACCCTCGCCTGTCAGTATCCGACCACTTTCTGCGTCTACAACGAATGGGAGGTCGACTACTGGTGGTATGATGGGACGGATTGGCAGTGGACCGGGGTCCAGTTGTATCAACCCCCCGGAGCCGCCGTACAGTGGTCGTGGAACGGCAGCATCTCGACCGCCAGCACGCTCTACGGGCAGGCTCTTCCGGCCAGTCCGTCCGGGGAGTACTACTCCTGGTACCTGGCGGCCGGCTACAACAGCGGCGGATTGAGCATCACTCCGGACTACTTCTTCAAGCTGGCCGCACCGGCGATGGCCGGCGCCCGTCCACTCATCGGACAGACCATCGGCCCGGAAGAGCTCGCCGCGCTCGAGCGGCGGATCCGTGAAACATGGGCGGAGCGGGCCGAGTCGGCCCTGAAACGTGCGCGGATAGGTGGCATCCGGCCCTGAGACCGGTGGATCGGATAGGACAGAATCGTTCCGTGCCTGAATAGCTGCCGGATCCGATCCGGATGTCGACATATGTTTCCGGGAGCGTTACCATTATTCTTGTATCGGGGGCGCGTCCCGGCCGCTAAACGAGCGGCCGGGGGGGCGCGTCGTACCGGTGGGAGCTATGACCGAGCGCAGACCACATAGCGAACCGCGGACCGCGGCGCCGGAACCGAGCGACGAGGAGTTGATCCGACGCTGCCTCGAGGGGCAGCAGGACGCCTATCGTCTGCTGGTGGAGCGCTACTGGTCGGTGGCCTACGGCCTGGCCCGCCGGATCGCCGACAGCCACGACGAGGCGGTGGACGTAGCCCAGGAGGCGTTCGTGCGGGCCTACGAACACCTCGCTGACTTCACTTCCGAGAGCCGCTTCCCCACCTGGCTGCTGCGCGTGACCAGCAACTACGCCCTCGACCTGAAGCGCCGCAAGCGGGCCCGCGAACGCCTGCTGGTCCACGTCCCCGCCTACGGCTGGACCCCGGCCCCCGACGCGCAGGCGATCAGCCACGAGGAGGAGGGCCGGCTCGAGGAGATCCTCAAGGGGCTCAGCCATCACCAGCGACTCGCGCTGGTACTCAAGGTGGTGCATGGACTGGGCACGCCCGAGGTCGCTGAGATCCTGGGCTGCTCCGAAGGGACGGTGCGGGTCCACCTGCACCAGGCCCGGAAGGCGCTCCGCGAGAGGTGGGGCGGCTGGCGCCGATGAGGTCCCGGCGCCTGTCGGTCCGGGAGGGCGGCCCCGCCTTCCTCTGCCGGTACGTCCAGCGCACCCTGGCTCAGCAGGGTGACGAGGCCGTCAGCCTCCCCCTGGTCGTCCGCCATCTGACCTACTGTCCCGCCTGCCGGGCCGCCCGACGCCGCATCCTGGATGTCGACCGCGCCCTCCAGGGTCGGCTGCGTCAGGAGGATCCCCCCTGGTTCGACGGCCGCTGGGAGACCATCCGCCGCCGTATCCATCCCGACCGCGAGCAGACGCGGGAAGGGGGCCAGGTCCCATCCTTCCGGATCCGGGTCCTGGCCGTGCTCTTCCTGGCTGCCTTGCTGGGTGCCGCCTGGCTGAACGACCGGCCGGCACTCCCGTCGTCGCTGATCCCTGAAGTCGTCCCCGGACTGACCGTACACGAGGTCATCCTCTCGGGCCGTAAGGGAAGGGTCGAACTGGAGCCCGGACCGGCCGAGGACGGGACCGTCTACCTGTGGGTCCGCCCCGAGACGGTGGGTCCGGACGAGGACCGGCAGTGATGAGCCAAACCCGACGGATCCCCTCCCCCGGTCGTCTGCTGACGGTCCTGTTGCCGGTCCTGATGCTGGGGTCCGCCCCCGGGATCGCCGCCGCCGGAACACCCTCGGAAGAACCGACCTTCGTGCTGAACCGGGTCTGCCTCTACATCATCCACGCCCGGACCGGTCAGAACCGGGTCACCCTGCCCCCGCTGCGGGACGGGGTCGACGCGGCGGTGATGGACCAGGTCGTGGCCGGCGCCCTGGACGCGGTCGACCGGGTCCGGACCCGCTACACCTTCAGCGACCTGGAGGTGGTGAGCCAGAACCGCTACCTGCTCCAGGCCACCCGGAGCCGCGAGGGGTCGTACACCTACAGTCTCCGCCCCGAGGAGGAGGCGGTCTTCGAGACCGGACCGATCCGGGGCGATCTGGACGTCGACGGCCGGAACGGCCAACCCAACTTCACCATCCTGGTGGAGGAGGGCGACCAGCCCCTGCTGGAGGTCTCCCTGCTGATGGACCCGGGGCGTCCTCTGGTGCTGGCCCGGGAACTGGCCGAGGGGGAGGTCCTCTTCACCGTGGTCATCACCGAGACCGCCTGGCCGGCTCCGACCCCACCGCTCACCGAGAACGGGTTCCGCGACCGGGCCACCTTCCGGCAGCCGGCCGCCCCCGAGACCGTCGAACCCGATCCCGACCGGATCTACCTGCACTGGGACGTGCCGCCACGGCTGGTGCATTCGGTCCAGCCCGACTATCCGGAGATCGCCCGCCGGGCCGGGGTGGAGGGGACGGTGGTCCTGCACATCACGGTGGGGATGGATGGGATGGTGGAGGAGGCCCGGGTGGTCCGCTCAACCACCATGGGCATCTTCGACGAGCCGGCCTGCGAGGCGGTGCGGAAGTGGCGCTACGAGCCCGCCCGGGTGGACGGTCGACCGGTGCGGTCCACCTTCCGGCAGACCCTGCAGTTCACCATCCCGGAGCCGGGTAAGCGGTTCTGACCGAAGCGTCGTCCCTTTTGACCAGACGTTCGTCCTCGAACGGTTCCCGCAGGACCCCCTTGACCACCAGCTTCGGCCGCTCGATCCGCACGGCCAGCGGGCGCCGGGCCGGCGCCTGCTCGACCCAGAAGGTCACCACCGCGTTCTCCCGCACCAGCTCCCGGGTCACGTAGTCGGTCCGTTCCGGTCCGGCCGGCCCGGCCGCCCCGTCGGGGTCCCGACGTTCCATAGTGATGCGGATGACCCAGGCCGGTACCCGTCCCTCGGGCGAGGCGGTCGGTTCGGGGCCGTAACGGGTGAAGGTGAGTTCCCAGGTTCGTCCGTCCACCCAGAGGATGCGCCGGGCCTCCCGGAGGTGCTCCCAGTCGGCGTAGCGCATCCACCAGAGGGCGCTGAAGAGGTTCTCATGCCCGGCCGGCACCACCTGCACAGCCAGGGTATCGGGGAAGCCCTCGGCCCGGTAGCTCTCGGGCCGGGCCGGCAGACCCGGGGCCGGAACCTGCCCGGGGCGGCGCGCCGCGGCCGCCCCCTCGTCCGGCCCGCCCGCCCGGTCGTACCACTCCACCCAGCGGAAGCGCAGCCCCTTCTGGTCGATCTCCCGTTCGTAGACCGAGGGCCGCAGGGACCCCGGATCTAGACGGGTGGTGTAGGTGTTGCGGATGTGGAAGAAGCGGTCCCAGAAGGCGGTGGTGCGGGAGGAAGCCCGAACCAGCAACTCGCCGTCGGCGGCCGTGTGGGGGTGCTGCTCCAGCATCGCCCGGGCCACCGCGATACCCAGATAGGTGATGGTGTAGGTGAGCCGTTCGGGGACGGGCTCCTGCGGCGTCCACGGCGGCGGTGGACCGGTGGCCGATGCCCCGGCCGCCAGGGCCAGGGCGAACAGGGCCGGCAGGACCATCCGGGTCCCGCCGGCCGTCCGGCGTCGCATGAAGGGTGTCATGTCAGAAGGGATTGTAGGTCCAGACCAGGCGCAGCTGCCACTCCCGCTCCAGCATCGCTCCCGCCCCGCCTGTCCGGTCGTGCGGCCAGAGCCGGGCCGGGGCGCGCACCACCTCGGCCTCAAGGGACCAGTGGTCCTCCCCCTCGAAGCAGGCGGTGAGCCCCAGCCAGGAACCCAGCCGGTCGGGTCCGATCAGGAAGGGTTCGCTGGGGGGGATGCGGTACTGCTCGTCGATGTCCACCTCGCCCCCCTTGCGGGCGTAGCGCCCCCATAGCCCCGTCTCCAGCCGCGGGGAGACCAGGAAGGTCAGCCGCCCGCTGAGCACCTCACTGTTCTGGGCGCTGGGGAAGCCGAGCCAGGAGCCGGCGTGGGTCCAGTCGTTGACCGGGAACTTGTGCCGGTAGACGTTGGGCAGCACCCGGGTGGCCTCCAGCCAGAGGTGCCAGCGGCCGGCCATGAGGGGCGGGGTCCAGGAGGCCCCCAGCTGGAAGGCCATCCAGTTGTGCGAGGTGGAGTCGGCGAAGGTGTCGCCCATCTGCCATTCGTCCAGGGCGATGGCCCCGTAGAGCCGTGGCCCCCCGGCCGGCGAGAAGGCCGCATCCAGCGAGATCATGGTGTTGTCGGGGTCATTCAGGTAGTGCTGGGCGTCCCAGACCGAGACGGTGGGCACGAAGTAGAGCATCTCGGGGAAGCGGTCGGCGGCCACCACCATCTCGGTCAGTCCCACCTGCAGGGCCGGCAGGGGGTGCAGGTCGAGGCGGTGCCCGATGAGGTATTTCTGCCGCTCCAACGCCCGGAAATAGCCGGTGCCTTCGGGTTGATAGGAGCGGGTGGAGTCGATCAGCCCCGACTTGAGCGAACCGGCCAGGAAGGTATAGCGCAGCCACTCCCCGAAACGCACCCGCCCCTGCAGGTGCCCGAAGCTGGGGGCATGTCCGCTGAGCAGGAGGCCGAAGCCGGGCACGCGGCCGTGGCACGCCATGCAGAGCTCGCA
>CAYUVJ010000021.1:0-13792 GCA_964447955.1 uncultured Gemmatimonadota bacterium | reverse complement strand
CTGGTATGGGCCAGCTTCATGCGGCTCCCTTCGCCGTACGGTCCGCCGGTCCAGCCGGTGTTGACCAGCCAGACCTTGACCCCGTGCTTCTGGATCCGCTCGGCCAGCATCTTGGCGTAGACGCTGGGGTGGCGGGGCAGGAAGGGAGCGCCGAAGCAGGCGCTGAAAGTGGCCTGGGGCTCGGTGACCCCCTTCTCGGTGCCGGCCACCTTGGCCGTGTAGCCCGAGATGAAATGGTAGGAGGCCTGCTCGGGGGTCAGCCGGGAGATGGGGGGGAGTACTCCGAAGGCGTCGGCGGTCAGGAAGACCACGTTTTCCGGGTGGCCGGCCATACGCTCCGGGACGATCGAATCCAGGTGGCTCATCGGGTAGGAGGCCCGGGTGTTCTCGGTCAGCTGCTCGCTGTCCAGGTCGATACGTCGTCCCTGGCTGTCGATATCGACGTTCTCCAGGATGGTGCCGAAGCGCCGGGTGGTCTCGTAGATCTCCGGCTCCCCCTCGCGCGAGAGTCTGATGACCTTGGCGTAGCAGCCCCCCTCGAAGTTGAAGACCCCGTTATCGGACCAGCCGTGCTCGTCGTCGCCGATCAGCAGGCGGCCCCGGTCGGCCGACAGGGTGGTCTTGCCGGTGCCCGAGAGACCGAAGAAGACGGCCACGTCCCCGCGCTCCTCACCCTTGTTGGCGCTGCAGTGCATCGGCAGCACTCCCCGGGCGGGAAGCAGGTAGTTCAGGATGGTGAAGGCGCTCTTCTTGATCTCCCCGCCGTACGAGGTGCCGCCTATGAGCACGATCCGCTCGTCCAGGTTGAGCAGGATGAAGGTCTCGGTGCGGGTGCCGTCCACCTCGGGCAGGGCATGGAACTGAGGGACGTCGATGACCAGGTAATCGGGCACGAAGTCGGCCAGTTCCGCGGCCGGCGGCTGGATGAACATGTTCCGGGCGAAGAGGTTGTGCCAGGCGTACTGGGTGACCACGCGGACCTTGATGCGGTATTCAGGGTCGGCGCCGGCGTAGAGGTCGGCCACGTAGAGGTCCCGCCCCTGTACGAAGGCCTGACAGCGCTTCCAGATGTCGTCGAACTGCTCGGGCTCGAAGGGTCTGTTGACCTTGCCCCACCAGATATCCTGCTCGGAGCCCGGTTCCTTGACCAGGAACTTGTCCTGCGCACTCCGGCCGGTGTGGTGTCCGGTCCGGACCACCAGGGGGCCCAGATGGGCGACCAGCCCCTCGCGTCGCCGGATGGCCTCTTCGTAGAGGGTGGCGGTGGGCAGGTTCCAGCACTCGTTGTTGACGTTGTAGATGCCGTGCTTGTCGAGGCCGTATGAACTCTTGACGGGCATGGACGGAGGTCCCTCCTGGGGTCGTGACGGGTGGTTCTATCTCGGTGGTTAGACGCGCGCTGGGGTCGTTCGGTGCCCGCTCAAGTTAGGATGGGGAGCGCTGGCGGGCAAGCACCAGCGAACCGGCCAGGGCCGGCAGCAGCACGTTGACCACATAGACCAGCAGGGCGGTGGCCAGGGCGGGGGCGGTCGGCAGGGCCCGGTCGGCGAAGACCAGCACGGCCAGCCCTTCGCGCACCCCCAGGTCGGCCACGGTGATGGGCAGGAAGTACTTGGCCCCCAGCACCACCGCCCAGGCGCCGGCCGTCTTGAGAGCCTCGCCGGTACCGCTGGCGGTCAGGTAGCAGAGGGTGAACTGGGCCAGCACCACGGCCAGCTGGAGGACCGAGAGGGCCAGCACGGTCAGCGCGGCCCGGCGGCCGGCCAGGCGCCATCCCTCGACCAGCCGTTGGGCCAGACGGGCGGCCCGGGCCGCGGCCCCACCGGGCAGGCGGGGAGCCAGACGGTCGACCAGCCCGGCCAAGCGGGAAGGGTGGAGGGCGATGTAGACGGCGCCGGCGTAGGCGCCGGCGATCAGACCCCATTTCCAGGCGCTGCCGTAGCCCGACAGGACCATGGCGGCCAGGGCGAGTCCGACCCCCCCCAGGATGTTGAAACTCTTCTCCAGTACGGTCAGTCCGGCCACCGCCACCGCGTCATGCGGCCCGGCCACCATCGCTCCCCGGCCCAGTTCGCCCATCCGGCCGGGCGTGACCAGGCCGAGCGGCATCCCGGCCAGCAGGACCGCCAGACTCCTGCCGGGCCCCATCCCCAGCCGTCCGGTGCGCACCAGCAGGTGCCAGCGGACCCACTGCAGCCCCAGGTTCACCGGCAGCAGCCCGACCACCGGCAGCACCGCCGCCGGCCCGGCGCTGTGCAGCGCCTCCCAGATCGCCGCCGGTTCCACCCGGGTGAGGACCAGGACCGCCAGGGTCAGCGTCAGCAGCAGCCGGAGCAGCAGACCGAGGAGGCGGGGGCGCGGTTCGATCATCTTCCCCTCCGGCCCTTCCAGCGGAAGGGGAAGAGGGTGGCCCTCAGCTGCAGCACCGGGAAGAGGAGCAGGTGGGCCAGGCTGAATACAGGCACACCGGAGACCAGGCCGGGTTCTCCCGCCCGGACTGCGGCGTAGCCCAGCAGCAGGGTGTCGGTGACCACCTTGAGCAGCAGGGCGCGGTAGGCGGCGTTCCCCCAAGGTTCCCCGGGCAGGGTGACCAGGGCGGCCCAGAAGGTGGCGAAGACCAGGAAGCCGAAGATCGCCACCGCCAGCTGGACCGGCCGGAAGCGCTTGCCGGTGGCCAGGTGGCGTCCCCGCTGTCCCAGGAAGTGGCCCCAGTCGGACGGGGGGCGGGTGGGGACCTGGGCCTCGCACGCCAGGGTGAAGCCCCAGAGCGAGGAGGGGGCGTGCCGGGCCAGCCGCTGGGCCAGCAGGGCGTCATCGCCGCTGAGGGCCCCTTCCAGGCCCCGCCAGCCGCCGGCCTGGTCGAAGAGGTCACGGTGCAGGCCCCAGTTGCGGCCGATCACATGGAGCGGGCGGCCCAGCCCCATGAAAGCGCCGGCCAGGACGGCCGAACCCAGCTCCCAGAGCCCGGTCGTCCAGCCCAGCAAGCCCCGGCGGGGCAGGGAAGGGGAGTGGCCGGCGGCCACCGGACAGCCGCCGTTGAGGATGGCGGCCATCCGCCGCACCCACTCCGGGCCGGGGGCGGTGTCGGCATCGGTCAGCAGGACCAGGGGGGCGTCCGAGGCGGCGATGGCCGCGCTCAAGGCCCGTTTCTTGGGGGATCCGGCGGTCGGGTCTTCTTCCAGGCGCAGGTGCTGGAAGTGGTGCCGGTGGGGTTGGAACCCCGCCAGGACCTTGCCGGTATTGTCCCGGCTGGCGTCATCGACCACCACCACCTCGAGGCGGCCGGCCGGGTAATCCTGAGCGTCGAGCGCCTCCAGCATGACCTCGATGACCTCGGCTTCGTCCCGGGCGGCCACCGCCACCACCACCCGCGGCGGCGGGTCGGGGAGGGGCCTTCTCCCGGCGGCGGCGGCACGTCGCCCGGCCCGGACCAGTCCGAAGGCCAGGGCCAGCACCGAGAGGGCATAGACCAGACCGACGGCGGTTAGCAGGGCCGGCACGGAGCCCTCCTCAGGTCTCGTGGTGCCGGTGGTGGAACCGTGGGGGCGGGACCGGTTCGTCCGGTATCCGCGAACGCCGGCCGAAGATGTAGACCGGCAGTACTACCAGGACCAGCCCGATGGGGACGGTGATCCAGAAGGGCACCCCGAAGCCGGTCGGAAGGTAGCCCACGGCGGCCGAGACCAGCATCACCGTGACGGCGTACGGGATCTGGGTCTTGACGTGGTCGATGTGGTCGCAGCCGGCCGACATGCTCGACATGATGGTCGTGTCGCTGATGGGCGAGCAATGGTCGCCGAAGACCGAGCCGGAGAGGACCGAAGCGATGGTGCCCAGGAAGATGGTCTCCCCGGTACCGGCCGGGAGCTGGGCCCCGGCGGCCAGCGAGAGCGGGATGACAAGGGGATAGAGGATGGCCATGGTGCCCCACGACGACCCGGTGCTGAAGCCGGTGAAGGCGGCGATCAGGAAGGTCAGCATCGGGATCAGGTGGGGGCTCAGGATGTCCTGGGTGCCGAAGATGATGTAGTCGGCCGTCTTCAGGTCGACGGTGATCTCCCCGATGGCCCAGGCCGAGACCAGGATGGTCATGGCCACCACCATCGACTTCAGCCCCTGGATCCAGGCATCGAGGGTCTCCTGCAGGGTGAGCAGGCGCTGGAAGAGCACCATCCCGGCCGCGGTCACCGATCCCATGAAGGCTGCCCACATCAGCACGTGATACGAGTTGGCACTCCCCAGGATGTTGGACAGGGTGGCCGCCTGGTCGGGCTCCAGGTTCTGCCAGCCGGAGTAGAAGAGCCCCCCGATCACGGCCACGATGACCACGATGATGGGGACCAGCCCGTTGTACCAGCGGGGGTGCTCGACCTCCGCCGCTACCATCTCGGTCATCTCCTTGTCCATCAGCGGGGTGGAGCCCTCCCGCAGGACCTCGCCCTTCTCCCGGGCGCGCTTCTCGGCGGCCAGCATCGGGCCGAAGTCACGTCCGGTCCAGGCGATGAAGAAGACGAAGACGATCGAGAAGATGGAGTAGAAACGGAAGGGGGTGGACTGCAGGAACGTGATATAGGCGTTCCGGTCCAGTCCCAGGGAGTTGATGGCCGCGTCCAGCAGGCCGACTTCGAATCCGATCCAGGTGCTGATGAAGAACAGGCTCACCACCGGGGCGGCCGAGGCGTCCACCAGGTAGGCGAGCTTCTCCCGGCTGATCCGGAGTCGATCGGTGAAGGGGCGCATGGTGTTGCCGACCAGCAGGACGTTGGCGTAGTCGTCGAAGAACATCAGCAGGCTCATCGTCCACGAGGCGACCTGCCCCTTACGGTAGTCGAGCGCCCGGTTGCGCAGCAGGTTGACGATGCCCTGGGTCCCGCCCGACTTGGCGAGGATGCCGACCATCCCTCCAAGGGTCATGCTGAAGAGGATGATGGCCGCATGGTCGGGATCGGCCAGGGACCCGATCACATAGGTGTCCAGGGTGCGCAGCAGCCCGGTGAAGAGGTTGTAGTCGTAGATGAAGAAGGCCCCGATCCAGACTCCGGCGAAGAGGCTGATGAGCACCTGGCGGAAGATCAGGGCCAGGGCGATGGCCAGCAGGGGGGGGACGATGGAGAGCCAGCCCTGTACGACCCGGACGGTCTCCACAGCCCGCAGTCCTTCCAGGGTGACCTCCACCTCGATCCGCCCGGCGTGCGGGAACCGTGCGTCCCGGAGGACCACCTGGCCGGCGGACACGGTGAGCGGTTCGGTCGTCTCCAGCCCGCTCAGACGGAGGGTCCCTGCTTCGAGGTCGCCGAGCACCTCACCCCCTGCGCCCACCACCGAGACCACCACCCGGGCCGGCACCCCGGTCAGGGCGATCTCCGGGACCTCCAGCCGCAGGGCGGCCGGCCCCTGGGGGGTCCGGGCGGCGGCGGCGGGGGGGGAGGCGACGACCAGCAGCAGGGCCAGCAGGGAGAGAGGCTTCTTCAGAGGGGTCATCGGGCCTGTCCTCGGGCAGGTGACGGAGCGGATCGCTGAAAGCGTAATGATCGCCCCGGGGGCCGACAAGCCTCTTGTGGGCGGGTCACCGCGTTGACACCGACCGGGGGCAGGGATAGTTTCCAGCTCATGTCGACCTCCGCCCTGGCCCTGCTCGGTGACGACCTGGTCCGCATCCGGGAACACACCGAACGCGCGGTCTCAGGGGCCGTCACCAAGGAATTCCGGGCCTTCAACTTCCAGCAGTTCGGCCCCGGGGACGGATCCCCGGCCACCATCGCCGACGCCATCGCCGCCTATCCTTTCGGTACCGGCCGCCGGGTGGTGCTGGTCCGGGAACTGGGTGCCTTCCCCGACCCCTGGCCTGAGGAGATCGCCCGCCTGGCTGAGGACCTGGCGGCCCGGGACGAGGGGGCCTCGCTGTTTATCGTGAGCGCCCCCGGCCTCGATCGGCGCAAACGTCCGGCCCGGATCCTGGAGGGTCTGGGGAAGCTGCCGGCCGGCGAGAGTGTCACCTATCCTTCCCCCAAGCCCTGGAAACTCGACGACTGGGTGAGCGAGAGGGCCCGGGAGCGGGGTATCCCGCTCGAGCGGGGCGCCGCCGCCGTCCTGGTCGACCTGGTGGGTGAGGACCTCATGGTCCTGGACGGGGAGCTGACCAAGCTGGTCCTCTTCACCGGCGGAGAACGGGCGCTGGGGGTCCCTGACATCGAGGCGGTGACCGGGAGGACCCGGGGGGAGATTCCCTGGGAACTCCCCCGGCTGCTGCTGGGCGGGGACGGGCCGGGGGCCGAACGCCTGCTGGAAAGGCTGCTGGCCTCCGGGGAACGGCCGCATTTTCTGGTCCAGGTGCTCACGCGAGGGGTGTTGGACGCCTACCGACTGCGGCTGTTGCTGGACGAGGGCCGGCGCGAGAGCGATGCCGCGGCCGAACTGGGCTTGAAGGACTTCGTGGCCCGGCGCATGCTGCCGCTCGCCCGGCGCTGTGACGGCCCGGCCTTCGCCCGTATGCTCGAGGTGCTCAAGGACTGCGACCGGGAGCTCAAACGGCGTTCCGGTCAGGACGAGGGACTGCTCCACGAGGCCGCGGGCCGTCTGGCCCTGCTGGCCGGTGCGGTCCCCGGGAGGGGACGATGAACCACCGCGGTGCCGAGATCGACCCCCAGGAGATGACCTTCCTGGAACACCTGGAGGAACTGCGTTGGGTCCTCATCCGGGCGGGGATCGCCCTGGTGGTTGCCGCTTCGCTGGCTTTCCCCGTATCGGAGTGGCTGATGCGGGAGGTCCTCATCCGCCCCCTGCACGTCCACTTTCCCGAGTACACCCTGATCTACCTCAAACCGCCCGGCTATTTCCTGGCCCTGATCACCATCAGCCTCTGGACCGCGGCCATCGTCGCGCTCCCCTACATCGCCTGGGAGTTCTGGCGCTTCATCGCTCCCGGGCTCTTCGTGCGGGAGCGGAAGATGATCCCGGTGATACTGGGCATCACCATCGTCTGTTTCCTGCTGGGCGCCTCGCTGGCCTATTTCGTGGTCCTGCCGCTGGCCCTGCGCTTCTTCCTGAGCCTGGGGAGCGACCTGGTCGTTCCCCAGATCGAAGTGAAGGAATACCTTTCCTTCTCCCTGCGTCTCATCTTCGCCTTCGGGATCGTCTTCGAACTGCCGGTGCTGGCCTTCTTTCTGGCCCGGGCCGGCCTGCTGACTGCCGCTTTCCTGCGCAACGTGCGCAGTTACGCGGTGGTGGCAATCGCCATGCTGGCGGCCGTGATCACCCCGCCCGACCCGGTCTCGATGCTGCTGCTCATGGGCCCGCTGGTGGTGCTCTACGAGATCAGTATCGGGGTGGCCGCCCTCGGGGCGAGGAAGTATCAGCGCATCCTGGAGCGGGGACCTGAGGACTGAGGCCAGGGGGGTTCCCGGCCGCCGGAGTCCGACCCTGCCTGGTTGACACGTCCGTGACCGCCCGGTACGTTACGGCCGGTCCCTCTACCGTCGGATGAGGAACGATGCCCGTGCCCAAGAGCGGAGTTGCGCGTCTGCTGGATGAGGTCAGCGAGGAGATGAAGGCGCTGGACCGCCAGCTGGTACGCTCCCTGGCCAGCGATGTCTCCCTGATCAAGGTCATGGCCGCCCATCTCAACCAGATGCGCGGCAAACGCCTCCGTCCGGCCCTCCTGCTCATGATCTGCCAGGCCCACGACCGGGTCAGCCCGGTGGCCGTCAAGGCCGCGGTCTCGGTCGAACTGCTGCACACCGCCACCCTGGTGCACGACGACGTCATCGACGACTCCGACCTGCGCCGGGGGCTGGACACCCTGAACGCGGTCTGGGGCGACAACTCCTCGGTACTGATGGGCGACTTCATCTTCGCCCGCGCTTTCACCACCCTGCTCGACACCGGCAATCCCCGCCTGACCCCCATCTTCGCCCGGGCCATCGACCGCATGAGCCAGGGGGAACTGCTCCAGGTCGACCTGCGTCAGGGTGGGGGGATCACCGAAGAAGGCTATTTCACCGTCATCCGGGAGAAGACGGCCAGCCTGTTCGGAGCGGCCACCGAGATGGGGGGGGTGCTCTGCGGGGCCGACGACACTACTGCGGAACGGTACCGGGCGCTGGGGGAGGCCATCGGGGTGGCCTTCCAGCTCACCGACGACCTGCTCGACTACCAGGGCGAGCCGGACGTGACCGGCAAACCGACCGGCGGAGAGGACCTGCGCGGCGGCAAGGTCACCCTACCCATCATCTACGCCCAGCGGATGGCCGAGGGAACCGACCGGGAACGGCTCGACCTGCTGGTGAGGGACCCCGACGTCGATCGTAACTGGCCGGAGATCCTCGAGTTCGTAGAACGTCACGACGGGATCGGCTACACCCTCAAGGAGGCCCGCCGCCATGTCGATGAGGCGGTCGCGGGGTTCGAACTTCTCCCCGACGGTTCGGCCCGGGAATCGATCGTCCATCTGCTCGAGTTCATCCTGAGCCGCGAACACTAGGTCGTTACCGCTCCATGCGACTCTTCCGTCGCGTCCTCGCCTACGTCCGTCCCTATTGGGTCTACCTGACCGGGTCGATCCTCTTCACGATCCTGCTGACCTTCTTCTCCGGCCTCATGGTCTGGATGCTCATGCCCACCCTGGAGACTCTCTTCGGGCAGGCGCCGGTGACCGAGCTGGCCATGGGAACCCCGGCCGCCGTCCCGGCCCTCCCGGGGGCCGAGGGGGCGGAGGGGGCCGCCGGCCTCGACCTGAGCGGGGTGGCCCGGCTCAAGGATGACCTGAAGGCGGCCACTCGCGATATGGTCGCCGGTACGAGCCCCCAGGACACGCTCTTCCATCTCTGTCTGGTCTACCTGCTGGTGGTCCTGCTCAAGAACATCTTCGCCTATCTGCAGGGCTATTCCATGGCGGTGGTGGGGCACGGTCTGGTGAAGGACCTGCGCACCGACCTCTTCGATCGGATGAGCCGTCTCTCTCTCGACTACTACCACGCCAATCGGACCGGCGTGCTCATCTCCCGGGTCATCGCCGACGTGCAGATGGTCAACCAGTCGGTGGCCTCGGTCCTCGTCGACCTGCTGCGTAACCCCCTGCAGGTGCTGCTCTTCTTCGCCATGGCGGTGATCATCAGTCCCCGTCTGACCCTCTTCTCCCTGCTCGTGCTCCCGCTGGCCGGCCTGCTCATAACCCGTTTGGGCCGTTCCCTCTTCCGGCGCTCGGGCCGCCTGCAGGCCGAGATGGGCAACCTGACCGCGGTCCTCAGCGAGACCCTGGGGGGCATCCGGGTGGTCAAGGCCTTCGACATGCAGGCCTTCGAGCTGGGGCGCTTCCGGCGGGCGGCCGAGGACTATTTCCGCCGGGCTTTGCGCCTCTCCAAGGTCAGCCGGGCCTCCTCCCCCTCGGTCGAGGTCATGGCCGCGATGGTCGGCGTGGGCATCCTCTACGTCGGCGGCCGGACGGTGCTGAGTGGGACCTCCATCCTGAGCGCCGACGAGTTCATCACCTTCCTGCTGGTCCTCTTCAGCATGTTCAGTCCCCTGCGTGAGACCACCAAGGCCTTCAACAACCTGGTCCAGGGGCTGGCCGCCGCCGAGCGGGTCTTCGAGGTCATCGACACCGTTCCGACCATCCGGGACCGCCCCGGGGCGGTGCTCAAGGTGAGTTTCGACGACCGCATCCGCTACGAAGGGGTCACCTTTGCCTATCACGAGGACCTGCCGGTCCTCAGCGACATCGACCTGACGGTGGCCCGGGGTGAGGTGGTCGCCCTGGTGGGCCCCAGCGGAGCGGGTAAGAGTACGCTGGTCGACCTGCTGCCGCGCTTATACGACCCGACCGTAGGACGGGTGACCATGGACGGCGAGGACCTGCGCTCCTTCTCCGTCTCCTCTCTGCGTCGGCTCATCGGCGTGGTGACCCAGGAGACCATCCTGTTCAACGACACGGTGAGCGCCAACATCGCCTACGGGCTCTCCGATATCCCCTCTGAACGGATCGAGGCCGCCGCCCGGGCGGCCAACGCCCACGATTTCGTCCTCCAGCTCCCCGGCGGATACGAGACCACCGTAGGTGATCGGGGTGTGCGCCTCTCGGGAGGCCAGCGCCAGCGGCTGGCCATCGCCCGGGCGGTGCTCAAGAACCCGCCCATCCTCATCCTGGACGAGGCCACCTCGAACCTGGACACCGAGAGCGAGAAGCTGGTCCAGGAGGCGCTCGAGCGGCTCATGCGCGAGCGTACCACCCTGGTTATCGCCCACCGGCTCTCCACCGTACACAGCGCCGACCGGATCGTGGTGCTGGTGGACGGACGCATCGTCCAGCAGGGGGCCCACGGGGAGCTGATGTCCCAGGTCGATGGGACCTATCGTCGGTTGCACGACCTCCAGTTCGCGGTCTGATGAGCGGCCGGCTGGAACGGGCGGGCCGGCGTCTGCTCACCCGGGTGGTCGTAGGCGTGCTCCCGGCCCGACCGCTCCCCCCGGAAGGCCTCAGCGGATTCTCTCCCCGCCGGGTCCTGCTCGTCCGACACGACGACCGGATCGGCAACCTGGTGCTCATGACCCCGCTCCTCCAGGCGGTGAAGGCACTCTGGCCGGAGGCCGAGACAGGGGTGCTCATCGGCCCACGTTTCGCCCGCCTCTACCAGGAGGAGGAGAGTGTCGACCACCTCTGGATCCTGGAAAAGCGCCGTATCCTGCGGAATCCCCTCTTCTTCTTCACCTTCCTGCGGGAACTGCGCGGCCGGGGCTACGATCTGGCCATCGATGCCAGCCACATGCACTCCTTCTCCCTGACCGGGGCGGCCCTGACCTTCTTCTCGGGGGCTCCGGTGCGGGTGGCCTATGATCGGGGCCAGGCGACCACCTTCGCCAATCTGCTGGTCGGTCCCACCGGTCCCGACCGCCACGAGGCGGAGATCCTGGCCGGCCTGCTGAGTCCCTTCGCCGATCCGGTGCCCTCCTTCCCGATGCGACTCCGACTCAGCGGGGAAGAACGGGCGGAGGCCGAGCGGTCGATCGCTCACACGGCCGGGGAAGGCCGGTACCTCGTCGGCCTGCACGTAGGGGGCCGGGATGCCAAGCGTTGGCCTCTGGAACGCTGGTTCGAGGTCCTGGAGGGACTGACCGTCCGTCCCGAGCTGGCGGTCACCGTGCTCTGTGGCCCCGGCGAGGAGGCCGAGGCGGCCGCCGTGCGGGCTCGCTGGGGTGACCGGGTGCAGGTACACGACGACCTCGACCTGCGCGGGTTGATGACGGTGGTGGCTGCCTGCGACCTCTTTCTGTGCCCCGACACCGGCCCGATGCACGTGGCCGTCGCCCTCGGGATCCCGACGGTGGGGGTCTTCCTGCAGGACAACCAGGCCCGCTACGGTCCGCCGGGGTCCCGGGACCGGGTGGTCCGGGTCGAACCCGCGGAAGGCGCCTCACGGGTAACAGAGGCGGTGGCCGAGATGTTGGGATCAGAGGCCGCGGCATGAGAGTGTTGGTCTCGACCACCCTGCACGGCTGGAGCGCCGGCTCCTGGTACCTGCTCCAGATGCTCTCCGGGTTGGCCGGGCGTGGCCATGTCGTCACCCTGCTGGTCCCCGAGGGGACCACGGCCGAGCGGGCTCGGGTGGCCGGGCTGGAGGTGGTGACCTCGCCCGACCTGCGCCGGGTCCCCCTGTTGAGGATTGGGCGGGTGCTGAAGGAGTTGCGTCGCCTGCGGGATCGTTGCGAGCCCGACCTGGTGCTGGCCCACGGTGGGCCCGACCACACTTGGTGGGGACTGCTGGGCAGCCCCGGACCGGACCGCGTGCCGCTGGTGCGCCTGCGGGCTCACGACCCCCGACCTCCCGCGGCCCATCCGCTGGCTCGCTGGCTGCACATCCGTCGGACCGACCTGGTCATCGTGGCCAATGAACCGCAGCGGCGCGGTTATGCCGACCGGCTGGGTCTGCCCCCCGAGCGGGTCCTGCGGGTGCCCCCCGGGTTCGATCCGGCCGCGGAGGCCGCCCCCCCGGGGGCCCGGGAGCGGATGCGCGACCGACTGGGCATCCCCGCCGGGGTGCCGCTGGTGGCCTCGATCGCCCGCTTCGCCCCCCAGAAGGACCATGTCACCTTCCTGGCCGCCGCCGCCCGGGCGGCCGAGGTGGAACCCGATCTGCACTTCCTGGTGGCAGGCTACGCCGCCGAGTACGACGCCGCCCATATCCGGGGGCTGGCCTCGCGGCATCCCCGCCTGATTGGACGCTGGCACCTCTTCGACGAGCGGTTGGAGGACGGTCGCGATCTGGTGGCCGCGGCCGACATCGGCGTGGTCCACTCCCGGGCCAGTGAGGCGGTCTGCCGGGTGGCCCTGGAATATCTGGCCGCCGGCGTGCCGGTGGTGGCCACAAAGGTCGGCGGGCTTACCGAGACGCTCGTCGCCTGGCAGAGCGGCCTGCTCGTGCCGCCGAGCGACCCCGAGGCCCTGGCTGCCGCGATCCTGCGATTGCGTCGGGCCCCCGGACTGGCCGAACGGCTGGTCGAGGCGGGACGTCGGCGGCTCCTCGAGCGTTTCGATCCGGACGCCGCGGTGACCCGCTTCGAGTCGGCTCTGCGGCGGGTCGCGACCTCCGCCCGTTGAATCGGCCGGGGCGGTAGCCTATCTTGACCGGGCCGGGAACCCGTCCCGGCCATACCCTGAGCGAGTGGACGTGGACACGGACCGCCTGGATCTGAGCGTGGTCATCATGGCGCGGGACGCCGCCGACCTGCTCCCCGACTGCCTGGCCGGGGTGATGGAGGCCGGCGAAGTGCTGGTGGTCGACACCGGGTCGGAGGACGACACCGTCGAAGTAGCCCGGCGGGCCGGCGCCCGGGTTGAAGCGCTCCCCTGGGCCGGTTTCGGACCGACTCGTGAGGCGGCCTTCAAGATGGCCAACCGGGGCTGGATCTTCTGGCTCGACGCCGACGAACGGGTCACCCCGGCGCTCTGGGACGCGATCGAGCGGGCGGTGGACGACCCTGACGGCCCGACGGGCTATCGGATCGACCGCCGGGCCAATTTCCTGGGCCGTTGGATGCGGGGTGGAGGCTGGGGACGGGACCGGGTACTCCGGCTCTTCCGGGCCGACGCTTGGCGGATGGAAGCCACCCGGGTACATGAACACGCTATGGTGGAGGGGAAGGTGGGGCACCTGGAGGGCGAACTCCTCCACCTGACCGACGCCGATCTCTCGCACTACCTGGCCAAGTTCGATACCTATACGAGCCTGGCCGCGGCCGACCTGCACGAACGGGGGCGACGGGCCCGCTGGAGCGACCTGCTGCTGCGGCCCCCGGCCACCTTCCTGCGCATGTACCTGCTCAAGGGGGGGTTCGTGGACGGCTGGGAGGGACTGACCCTGGCGCGTCTCTCCGCCCTCTACGTCCACGTGAAGTACCTGCGGCTGCGTTGGCTTCAGACGGGGGAGGACGATGACGCGACGGCCTGAGAACGACCCGGTCCGACTGGCCGAGGGGGTGGCTGCCGGCGAACGGCGGGCGACCGCCCGGGCTATCTCCCTGGTCGAAGACGGCCATCCCGGCCGGGCCGAGATCGTGCGCCGACTCTACCCCCGGGCCAAGGCCTCCTACCTGGTCGGGGTGACCGGGCCGCCGGGGGCAGGCAAGAGCACCCTGGTCGACCGGCTGGCCGGTCACGACCGCCGGGCCGGGGAGAAGGTGGGGGTGATCTGCGTCGACCCGACCAGTCCCTTCACCGGCGGGGCTCTGCTGGGCGACCGGATCCGGATGGAGGACCTGGCCACCGATCCGGGCGTATTCATCCGCTCCATGGCCACCCGCG
>CAYUVJ010000020.1:12138-13978 GCA_964447955.1 uncultured Gemmatimonadota bacterium | reverse complement strand
TCCCGACCTGGTGACCGATTCCGCGGCCGCCGCCAGTGCCCTGGCCACCGGTCGGCGGACCCGGAACGGCCGCATCGCCATGGACCGGGAGGGGGAGGTGCTGGAGACGGTGGTCGAGGTCGCCGAACAGGCCGGCCGGGCCACCGGGCTGGTGGTCACCTGCAGTCTCACACACGCTACCCCGGCCGCTTTCGTCGCCCATGTGATCTCCCGCAACCGGCAGGAGGAGATCGCCGAACAGATGGCCGGAGCGGGTGTCGAAGTCCTGCTGGGTGGGGGCGTCCGGTATTTCGACGGTGCCCGGCGCCGCGACGGCCGGGACCTGCTCACCGGACTCCGGGAGATCTACCCGGTGGTGACGACCGCCCAGGAGCTGCGGGCACTCGACGTGGACCGGACCGATCGGCTGCTCGGACTCTTCGCGGACGGACATCCGCCGGCGGCCCCGCAGAGGGAACCCACCCTGGCCGAGATGACCTCCATCGCCTTGCGGGTCCTGGCCCACGATCCCGACGGGTTCTTTCTCATGGTCGAAGGTTCTCAGCCCGACTGGCTGGCCCACGACCATGAGCCCCTCGAGGCGCTGGCCGTCGAGGTGATCGACTTCGACCGGGCGGTCGCCGTCGCCCTGGCCTTCCGCCAGGCCTACCCGGAACTGCTGGTGGTGGTCACCGCGGACCACGAGACGGGCGGGCTGGCGGTGGTGGACGGAGGCGGGGGTCGTCCGGTGGCGGCCTATACCACCGGTGGCCATTCGGCCTCGCTGGTGCCTCTGTTCGCTGCCGGACCGGGGGCCGGACGTTTCAGCGGCCTGAAGACCAACGAGGAGGTCGGTCGGCTGCTCCTGGAGATCGTCCGGGGGGGAGAGGGTCCCTGAGCGGGTCCCTCCCGGCTCACCCGACCGGAGCGGGAGGACGCGGAGAGGGCGATGAGACGCGGCTCTACGGCGTTGAGAGGGACCGGTGCCGCTCAGACTGCAAGGAGTCGACGTCATGATGAACCTATCGCCGGCACCGGTCCGCGGATCCCGGATCATACTGCTGCTCCCGGCCCTGCTGACCCTGGCCATCTTCCAGCCCGGTCCGGCCCTGGCCCAGGAGGGCGACAAGGCCTCGGCCGGGCTGGGTCTGCTGCTGGGCTTCCCCCAGGGGGAGTTCCGGGACCAGGTCCCCAACCTGGGCATCGGACTGGGGGGTAACTTCGCGGTAAGGGTGGCCGGCTCCCCCCTGCTGCTGGGGGCCGACCTGGGCTTTATGATCTACGGGCATGAGCGGCGCCGGGAACCCTTCAGTCTGACCATCCCGGACGTTCACGTCCTGGTCACCACCAGCAACAACATCTTCCTGGGCCATCTGCTGATGCGTCTGCAGCCGCCGACCGGGACCCTGCGTCCGTACCTCGACGGACTCTTCGGGTTCAAATACTTCTGGACGGAGACCACCATCCGGAGCGAGGACTGGGGTGACGACGAGGATCCCATCGCCAGTTCGACCAACCTGGACGACTTCGCCCTGAGCTACGGCGGAGGGCTGGGGCTGGCCGTGCAGCTCTATGACGGGACCCAGCGGCGCCAGGAGACCGGTCAGGGGGTGGGGAAGGTCCTGCTCGACCTGCGGCTGCGCTACTTGATGGGTTCGGAGGCCGAGTACCTGAAGCGGGACTCCATCGAGCGGCAGCCCGACGGGACCGTGGTCTACGACATAACCCGTTCCCAGACCGACTTCCTGAACTTCTATCTGGGCGTCTCCATCGCCTTCTGAGTCCGGGTATCCCTGACCCGGGACCCTACATCGAAGCGTCCTGGACGATCCGCCAGCCCTCCGGGGTGCGCCGGAAGACG
>CAYUVJ010000020.1:0-12128 GCA_964447955.1 uncultured Gemmatimonadota bacterium | reverse complement strand
GGAGCCCTCCGCCGGTCGGTCGATCCGGGTAGGTGAGCCGCCACCGGCCGGCCACCTTGACCCCCCCGATGTGACGGCCCTCGACCAGTCCCCAGAGCGAGGCCACCGTCAGCACGGCCGGCCGCATCTCCTCGACTTCGATACTCAGTCGACCCATCGCCGCCCGGTCGGGATAGCGGGACCGGTAGCGGTCGAGCACCCCCTGCCGCCCCCGGGTCAGACCGGTTGTGGAGAGGAAGGTACAGGCCTCGTCGTAGAGACTGGTGAATCCGACGAGATCGCCGTCGTTCCAGGCGGCTACCTGGATCTCGATGAGGCCGGCGACCTCGACCACCACCTCTTCCTCCGCCGCGCTGGTGTCGACCGGTCCCGAGCCGCTGCAGCCGACCAGTGACAGCACCAGACCGACCACAGCCGGCAGGGCGAACCACCCCCGGCGGGCCGGTCTCACCGTCCCCTCCGATGCTTGAAGGCCCCGGCTTCCCGGAAGAGGGCGGTCACCCCGTTCATGATGCGACCCAGGTTGACCCCTCCCTGCACGTTGCTGACCATGGCCACGGCGAAGCCCTGGTCGGGATAGCGGTGGAAGAGGGTGGTATGGCCCATGCTCCCCCCTGAATGGCTGACCTGCCGGGCACTGCCGCCGTTCGGCCACCGGACCTCCTGGACCCGCCAGCAGAGCCCGTAGTCGCCCAGGCTCCCATCCTTGAGTGGCTGATTGGTGTACATCAGCTCCTCGGTCTCCGGGGCCATCATCTTCCCCCGGGCGTAGGCGATGTGGAGCCGGCAGAGGTCCTCCACGGTCGAGGTGATCCCCCCCCCGGCGTACTTGTTACTGAGGTCGGCGTAGGGGGAGTTGGTCCGTCGGCCGTCCCGGCCCCGGTCGTAGTAAGCCGCCCGCCCGGCGTGAATCTCCGCTTTGTCCTCCAGCCCGGTGTCGTTCATCCAGGCCGGGTCGAAGACGTGTCGTCGCATGTTGGTCTCGATCGGCTCTCCGCCCACATTCTCGACGATGTTGGCCACCAGGTTGAATCCATAGGTGCTGTAGGAGTAACGGGTTCCCGGTTCGAACAGCAGGGGGTCGTCCTTGAAGATCGACAGCGGTCCGACCAGGTCGTCGTAGCGGGCCATGCTCATGAACTCGTCATCGGCGTAGTGCCGGATACCCGAAGTGTGGGTCACCAGGTGCCGTACCGTGATGGGCCAGCGCTTGGCCGGCCATTGGGGGATGTAGGTCCGGATATCCGCGTCCAGGTCGACCCGGCCCTGTTCCACCAGCTGCATCAGGGCGGTTCCCACTACCGGCTTGGAGACACTGCCGATCCGATAGAGGGTCGCCCCGCTGGCCCGGTCCCCCGATTCGAGGTCGGCGAAGCCGAATCCCTCGGACCACACGAGCTGGTCGTCGACCACCACCGCGATGGAGAACCCGGGCAGGTCCTGGCGGTCGACCTCGGCCTGCACGAAGGCCCGGACCGAGTCGAGGACAGCTCCGGTCTGCGCCGTGACCGGGAACGCGACCGCCGGCAGGATGCAGAGCACGGTCGTCCCGGCCAGCACCAGGGCACGGATGCTGGAAGTGCAGGATCGGACAGAGGTCATGAGGACACCTCGGGGGTCTGGGGTGCTCCCGCCGGCGGGCGGCCGCGCCAGCGACGCAGCATGGCCCCGAGCGGGAAGAAGTAGAAGAAGAGCACGATCCAGAGCGCCCAGCCGCTGAGTTCGAAGGCGCTGAGGAAGGCGAAGACGAAGATCATCAGGTGCATCCGCACCACGTTCTTGTAGGGCAGGATCATGATGTCGTCGTCGGTCCCCGTTGCCGCTTTGCGGAACCCGGCACGGGTGGAAAGCGCGCTGACCAGCACGAACGGCCAGTACCGGCTCAGTGCCGTGCCGATCACTCCGAACCACCAGCCGACGGTCTCGGGAGGGCTGGTGCCGAACACTTCGGCCCCGGTGATCGGGAAGAAGCCGTTCAGGAAGATGCTGTGGACGAAATGGAAGCCGCCGAAATGGACGGTGAAGAAGGCGATGGTGAAGACCATCAGTATCAGCCGACCGATCGCTCCGAGGATACCGACGGCATCCGGCACTTCCGATACCCGGTCGCTCCCGCCGGAGGCGGTCGGATCCCGACGCAGCGGGATGGAGAGGGCGAAGGTCAGGATGAGCGCATAGCCGACCAGCAGACTGCTGATCCAGAGGCTCCAGACCAGGTCGGTGACCGACCAGCGTTCCAGGGCGGCCAGTACCAGGGTGGCCGCGAACAGGATCAGGTCGCCGACCGGCAGTACGGACGTACTCTCGCGGGGGTTCCGTTCGGCTGGGTTCATGATGAGGGATAGCGTACTATGAGCACCGGACGGGTCCCACATCCAATCGGAGGAACCTGCATGCCCCGAGCGACCGGGCGGCGACTGGCCCTGGTGCTGCTGACCGTACTGCTCTCTCCCGGATTCCTTCGCGCCCAGGGACCGACCGCACCGACCGGCCACTGGGAGGGGAGCATCGAGATCCCGGGGGATCCGCTCGGGATCCGGGTGGACCTCGAGCACCAGGAAGGTACCTGGAAAGGCACGATCGACATCCCTCTCCAGAGCGCCTTCGGACTGCCGCTGGAGGAGATCCGGGTGGAAGGGGGCGGGATCGCCTTTCGGATCGCCGGGGTACCGGGGCGTCCGACCTTCGAGGGGACGTTCCAGGACACGGTCATCACCGGACTCTTCAGTCAGTGGGGGATGAGTTTCCCCTTCCGCCTCGGCCGGGGGCCGATCGCCCACCCCCGTCGTCCCCAGGAGCCGGAGCCACCGTTCCCTTACCGGGTAGAGGAGCACACCGTCACTCATGACGGGATACGGCTGGCCGGCACCCTGACCCGCCCCGACCGGGAGGGCCGGTTCCCGGCCGTCGTCCTGATCTCGGGCAGCGGTGCTCAGGACCGGGATGAGACCGTCTTCGGGCATCGGCCCTTCCTGGTACTGGCCGACTTCCTGACCCGAGCGGGTAACGCGGTGCTCCGGTACGACGACCGGGGGGGGGGGGGGTCGACCGGGAATGTCGGCTCGGCCACCAGCGCCGACTTCGCCACCGACGCCCTGGCCTGGGTCGACTGGCTGTCCGGCCGGCCCGACATCGACCCGGACCGGATCGGCCTGATCGGGCACAGCGAGGGGGGGATCGTCGCCCCGCTGGCCGCCGCGCGCTCCGACCGGGTCGCCTTCATCGTGCTCCTGGCCGGTACCGGGGTGCCCGGGGACGAGGTGATGCTGGAACAGACCGCGGCCCTCACCCGCACCGCCGGTCTGTCGGCCTCCTTCGTGGAGCGACAGCGGTCAGCCCAACAGCGGCTCTTCGAACGAGTGAAGACAGGGACGTCGAACGAACAGATCCGGGAGGCGCTGCGGGCCCTCATCCTGGTCCAGCTCTCGACCATGCCGGAGAGCGCGGAGAAGGACGAGCAGGTCGCCGCTGTACTGGAGCGGGAGATGGGCAACCTGCGGAGCCCCTGGATGCGCCACTTCCTGAGCTACGACCCGCGGGAGACCCTGCGGCAGGTCCGGGTCCCGGTGCTGGTGCTCAACGGGGAACTCGACCTCCAGGTCCTGCCCGACCAGAACCTCCCCGAGATCGAGCGGGCGCTCACCGAGGGGGGGAACACGGTGGTGACGGTGCGCCGCTTCTCCGGTCTCAACCACCTCTTCCAGCCGGCCCGGACCGGTCTGCCGGCCGAATACGGTTCGATCGAGACGACGATCGCCCCGGTGGTGCTCGAGACCATCCGGGACTGGATCCGGGACCGCTTCCCGGCCCCGCCGGGCAGCCCGCTGGCCGGGACCGCTCCGGTCCCGGCCGGACCCGGTCTCGCCCTCCCGGAGGAGAGCGTCGCCACCTGGCTGGAGCGGCTGCGATCAGGCGACCGGGAAGGGGCGGCCGCCTGTCTCTGGCCCAGCGGCTCCGAACCCGGCCTGCCGGTCCCCCTGCCGCTCGAGTCCTGGCGGATCGAGCGCCAGACTCGGTTCGGCCCCGACCAGGTCGCCGACTGGAACGCCCGGGACATCATCCCCCCCGCCCGTGAAGGGGATGTGGAGATCACCCTGCGGATGCGCATCCGGGGACAGGAGCAGCTGCTGGCGGTCCTGCTTCGTGAGACCGGGGACGGCTGGCACATCATCGCCCGGACCCCCCTGGGCATCCCACCCGCCGGCACTTACGGTCATAGGAGAACCTCTTGAACACCGGAGTGGTCGCCGTGGCGATGAGCGGGGGGGTGGACTCCAGCCTGACCGCCCTGCTGCTGGCCGAGCAGGGGTGGCAGGTGGTCGGATTCACCCTGCTGCTCCACGACGAAGGGGACGGGGTGAACGTTTCCCCCCGCGGACGGGACCGGCGCTGCTGCCACCTGGAAGGCGCGGAGCGGGCACGCCAGGCCGCCCTGCGGGCCGGCGGGGAGCATCACGTCCTGGATGTACGGGCCGCCTTCCAGGAAACGGTCATCGCCGACTTCGAACGCGAATACGCCCGGGGCCGGACCCCCAATCCCTGTGTGCGCTGCAACACCTTCCTCAAGTGGGGGCTCCTCTACGAGCATGGGTTGCGGCTCGGGGCCGGGATGTTCGCCACCGGCCATCACGCCCGGGTGGACGCAGGGTCGGCGCGGGAGGACGGAAGCACGCATCCCCGTCTGCTCCGCGCCCGTGACCCGGACAAGGACCAGAGCTACGCCCTCTGGGGCATCCCGCGGTCCCACCTCGCCCACACCCTGCTGCCGGTCGGGGAACTGACCAAGCAGGAGGTGCGGGCCCGGGCGGCCGCCTACGGATTGGCGGCGGCCGACGTCCCGGATTCCCAGGAGATCTGCTTCGTACTCGGGGACTACCGGGATTTTCTGGCCGGGCGGGTGGCTGCGGGCCGGGCCCAACCCGGTCTTGACGGGGCCTTCGCACCGGGCGACATCGTGGATGGGGAAGGGCAGGTCGTGGGCCGCCACGGCGGTACCGCCCGCTACACCATCGGACAGCGGCGAGGACTGGGAGTCGCCACCGGCCGACCCCTCTTCGTGGAAGCGATCGATCCGACGACGCATACCCTCCGGGTCGGGGATGGCGAAGGTCTTCTGCGCCGGGAGATGACCGTGGAAGAGGCCAACTGGGTCTCGTCCGACCCCTCGTCCGGGCCCCTGCGGGCCGAGGTCCACATCCGCTACAACGATCCCGGCGCCCCGGCCGAGGTCCGCCCCGCCGGGTCCCACCGCTTCGAGGTCCTCTTCGATGAGCCTCAACGGGCCGTGACCCCGGGCCAGTCCGCCGTCGTCTACCAGGGTGAGGTGGTGCTGGGCGGCGGCGTGATTGCGGGCTGAACCCGCCTGCTGATAGGCTCTCCGCCATGGCAACCCGACGCCCCTCACTCCAGCATCGACTCGAATACCTGCTCCTGCGGGGGGTAGGGGTGGCGGTCCGGGTCCTGCCCCGTCCCGTGGCCGACCGGCTCGCGACCCTCCTGGCCGTCATCGCCTTCGACCTGCTGCGGATCCGGAGGCGGGTGACCCTCGATAACCTGGCCCAGGCCTTCCCGGAAGAGGACCGACGGTGGCGACGGAGGACGGCGCGGGCCGCCTACCGCAGTCTGGCTCTGGTGGGCATGGAATCCCTGCGGGCGTTCCATGGGGACCCGGCCCGGCTGCTGGAACGGGTCGACCTCGACCCGGCCAGCGAACGACTCTATCACGACCTGATGGCACAGGGGCACGGGGTGGTCTTCGTCAGCGGGCACTACGGGAACTGGGAACTGATCGCCGCCCGGACGGCGGCCGTGGGGTATCCTTCGGCCGTCATCATCCAGGAACAGCGCAACCCGCTCTTCGACGAAGCCCTCGAGCGGGTCCGCCGACGTCTCGGTTTCAACTCGGTCGGACGGGGGGCGGCGGTGCGGGGCGTGCTCCGGGTCCTGAAGGACGGGGGCGCCGCGATGATCCTGGCCGATCAGGATGCCGGGCCCCGGGACGTGCTCTTTGTCCCCTTCTTCGGCCGTCCCGCCGCCACCTACCAGGGGCCGGCCCTCTTCGCGGTCCGGTCCGGGGCCCCGCTGGTGGGAGGCTGGATCCACCGTGAGGGGGACCGCTATCGGGCCTGGTACGAGCGTCTGGATGAGGATGTGCTGGATGGACTCCCTGCGGACACCGACGAGGAGACCCGTGTCCGCCGTCTGACCGAGGCCTATGTGAACTGGTTGGAGCGGATGATACGGATCGACCCGGGACAGTATCTCTGGCTGCACCGGCGCTGGAAAAGCCGCCCCCCCGGCGAGGCGGCATGAGCGCTCCCCGGCCGGTCCCTCGTCCCCCTTCCTCCGGGGACGCACCTCCCCTCGGCGGGCTGCTCATCCTCCAGACCGCCTTCCCCGGGGACACCATTCTGACCGGCGGATTGGTCCGGTCGGTCCGGGAGGCCTGGCCGCAGGTCCCTCTGGGACTGCTGGTCCGTCCCGACAACGCGGCCCTGGCCGGGATGATGGACCCGGACCTGCAGGTCATGGTCTACGACAAGCGAGGGGACGAGCGGGGGCCGGGCGGGCTGCGACGACTCGCCGCCCGGCTGCGTCAGGGACCCTGGGAAGCGGCCCTGGTGCCCCACCGTTCCTTCCGTTCAGCGCTCCTGGCCCGATGGGCGGCCCTCCGCCCCGCAGTCGGGTTCGAGACCTCGGCCGGCGCCCTGCTGCTGACCCGCAGGGTACCCTACCGGCGGGGGGTGCACGAGGTCCGGCGGAACCATGATCTGCTGGCCGTACTGGCCCACTCCCTGGGCGTGGAGGTCCCGCCCCTCCGGCCCCCTGTCCTGGAGCCCGGTCCGGAAGGACGTCGGAGGGCCGCACCGGTCCTCAAGGCCCTGGGTGAGGAAGCCGATCCTGCCCCGTTCGTGGCCCTCGCCCCCGGTTCGGTCTGGCCGACCAAGCGCTGGCCGGCCGGCTACTGGGTGGTGCTGGGGGCGGCCCTGGCCGGACGGGGGCTCCGGGTGGTCTGGATCGGCGGGCCGGAGGATGCCGACCTGGGCGCCTCGCTGGCCGCCGGCGTGAAGGGATCGGTGAACGCTGCCGGTCGTCTGGACTGGCCGGGTACGGCCGCACTGCTCGCCCGGGCCCGACTGTTGGTGGCCAACGACTCGGCCCCGGTCCATCTGGCGGGGGCGGTCGGCTGTCCCGTCCTGGCGCTCTTCGGACCCACCCTGCCCGGCTTCGGCTTCGGTCCCTTCGCTCCGGGAAGCCGGGCCCTGGGACTCACCCTGGGCTGTCGCCCCTGCCGGCTCCACGGCAGCCGGCGGTGTCCGGAGGGTCATTTCACCTGTATGCTCGACCTCTCCCCGGGCCGGGTGACCGAGGCGGTCCTGGAGATCCTCGAGACGACCGCGGAGCGGAGGTAGTCCTCGGTGGGCGAATGGTATCGGGAGTGGTTCGGTGCGACCTATCTCGACCTCTACCGGCACCGAGACCGAGGCGAGGCCGCAGGATTCGTCGCCACCCTCCTGGACCGCTTCGAGGTACCGACCGGCGGCCGGGTCCTGGATGTGGCCTGCGGAGCCGGGCGGCATGCCCTGGCCCTGGCCGAGCGGGGACTGTGTGTGCTCGGCGTCGATCTCTCCATGCCCCTGCTGCAGCAGGCCGGGAAGGCCCGACGCCGGAGCGGGGCAGCCGACTCGATACTGCTGGTCCGGGGGGACATGCGCAGTCTCCCGGTGGCTGTGAGCGGTTGGGCCGACCTGGCGCTCAACCTCTTCACCGCTCTCGGCTATTTCGATACCGAGGAGGAAGACCGCCGTGTCCTGAGAGGGATGGCGACTGCGCTCCGTCCGGGCGGGAGACTGGTGCTGGATTTCGTCCATCGCCCCTTCGTACTGGCGAACCTGGTGCCCCGGGACGAGGAGGAACGGGAAGGGATGAGCATCGTGCAGGAGCGCCGTCTGACCGATGGTGACCGACGGATCGAAAAGACCATCCGGCTGCACCAGGCCGACGGGAGAGTGGAGACCTACCGGGAGTCGGTCCGGCTCTATGCGCCCGGGGACCTCGAGCAACTGCTACGGGAGACCGGCCTGGAACCGCTCGCCCCTTGGGGAGACTACGATGGTTTCCCGCTGCGGCCCGACAGCCCCCGCTGCATCGCGTTCGGCCGGAGACCGACATGACCCGCCTGTTCCACGACTATCTGGCTCGCCGAAGTAGTGCCCTCAGCTTCTTCCCGGGTGACTGGGGGGACCCGGCCGACTGGCAGGCGGCCGCTCGGCGGGCCCTGGCCCACGACGGTCCGCGCGAGGAGGTCGTCCGGGTGCTGACCGAGACCAACGCTGCCTGGCTCACCCCGCGTTCCCGGGCCCGGCTCGAAGCGGTGGCGGACGGCAAGGGGGTGGCGGTGGTGGCCGGACAGCAAGCCGGTCTGCTGGGTGGACCGCTTTACACCTTCCATAAGGCCCTGGCCGTGCTCCGGCTGGCCGACCGGATCGAACGTCAGTTCGAGTTCCCGGTCTTGCCCCTCTTCTGGGTGGCGACCAACGACAGCGACTTGGTCGAGGCCGGTCGCACGGTCGTCATCGATCAGACCAACACCCTCCGGCTCTTCACCCTGCACGACCACGAAGCGCTGTCGGGTTTCACGGGCTGGCCGGTCGGACGGGTTCCGCTGGGCCCGACAGCTGGAGCTCTCAGGGAATGGTTGGACGGGGTACTGCACCCGACCGATTTCCGGGACGATCTACTCGCGGCGGTGAGCGCCGCCTACCACCCGGAAGCTACGATCGGGACCGCCTTCACCGACCTGATGGGGCGGTGGCTGGGACCGCTGGGGCTCGTCTTCCTGGATCCCCTGTGGATGGGACTGCAGGACCCGGCTCGTGACTTCTACGGGCGGGTCCTCGCCGACCCCCGGGGGGTCGAAGAGGTCCTGGCCGAGACGGGGAAAGGGCTGAACCGCTCGGATTACCACCAGCAGCTCTCCATGCCGCCCAACCGGGTTCCCCTCTTCGCCACCCGGTCCGGCGAGCCGCGGCGGCCGCTCCTTCCGACCGACCGACCCGACCGGTTCGAGGTGGAGGGCGCCGGCGAGTTCCCGGCTCCCGAACTCCTCGATCCCGACGGATCCTGGACGCTCGATCCGTCCGCTGCCCTCCGCCCCCTGCTGCAGGACCACCTGCTCCCCACCATGGTCTTCGTGGGCGGACCGGCTGAAGTCGCATATTGGGCCCAGCTGGGTCCTCTCTATGATCGGATGGGGATCCCGGCCCCGATCGTGATGCCCCGGCCGCGGGTGCTGCTGCTCCCCCGGGTGGCCGCCCGGGTGCTGGAGAAGCACCAGCTGACCCCGGACGACCTGGTCGACGGTCCCGAGGCGCTCGTCCGGAGACTCGCCCGGCAACTCTTCCCCGCCGACCTCGAAGCAGCCTTCGAGCGGACGCGGGAAGGGATGCTGCGGGAGTTCGAGGGACTCAAAGTCCGGGTCGCGGCCTTCGATCCCACCCTGGAGGCCCCGTTCGAGACCGCGGCCGGTCGGCTGGGGGGAGAACTCGACCGTCTGCGGGGCAAGGCGGTCACCAACCTGGGTCGTCAGCAGGAGACCCTGCAGAACCAGGTCGCCAAGGCCGCCGCCTGGATCCAGCCCGACCGGCGGCCTCAGGAGCGGGTACTGGGTATCCTCCCCTTCGCCCTGCGCCATGGTCTCGACCGGGTCCTCGAGGTACTCGCTGACGGGGTCGACCCCGGCCGCCCCGAAGAACTGCAAATCGTCCCGCTGGACTGAACATCGGGATATACCCCAACCACGTCGATCCGATGGATAAGTAGGCGGAGGAAGGTGGGCAAGGGGTGCCCGTCAGGGGCGGTCTCCGTGGGCGTGTCATGTCCATGACCCGGCGTACGCACCGCGGATCCCGGTCCCCTGTTCTTCCTCCGCCTTGGGGGTCCAAACGATACAGCTACTGCTTATATGGGCCGAGGTGTGAGCGGCCCATCCCGGATTCGGCAGAACCCGGGTCCAGATATCCTACTGTATCAACCTCCGGAAGTTATGGTTGAACGGTCAGGAATCGGACAAGATTACCTGACAATATTCGGGCTCCAGGAAGGAGCGGGTGGACCCCGGTCGGCTATCGGATGGGCCTCGGACGAGCCCCAGGTCACCTCTCCGAAGTGGGTCAGAGATCGAACCGATAACCCATCCCGCGGACACTGATGATGTAGGCTGGATTGCTGATGTCGGGTTCGATCTTCTTGCGCAGGTTGGCGATGTGGGTGTCCACCACCCGGTCGGTGATGAACGTGTCCGGTCCCCAGACCAGGTCGAGCAGTCGGTCCCGGCTCAGCACCTGGCCGGGATGCTGGCCGAACGCTGCCAGCAGTTTGAACTCCAGCGGGGTGAGGTGGACCACCTTACCCCCCTTCGTCAGTTCGAACCGGACCTGGTCCAGTTCATACTCTCCGAATTGTATCCGCTGCAGATCCTCCCCCCGGCTTCGTCGCAGGACTGCTTTGATCCGGGCCCGGAGCTCCATGGGGCTGAAGGGTTTGGTCATGTAGTCATCGGCCCCCAGGTCCAGACCCATGCACTTCTCGACCTCGGAGGTGCGGGCGGTGAGCATGATGATGGGGACCCGGGAACCCGAACGTCGCAGTTCCCGGCAGACCTCATAGCCGTCCTTCCCCGGCAGCATCAGGTCGAGCACGATGAGGTCGTAGCCGTCGCCCCGGATCAGATCGAGCGCCTTCTGACCATCCTTGGCGGTCTCGACCTGATAACCTTCCAGTTCCAGGTCGTTCTTCAGGCCGCGGGCGATGTTGAGCTCGTCTTCCACGATGAGCAGGCGGATCATGTATCCTCCATCCTTGGCAGAGCGATGATGAACGTGCTTCCTTTACCGGGGCGGCTCGATACCCGGATGGTCCCGCCATGGGCCTCCACGATCTGACGGACGAGAGCGAGACCGAGGCCGGTGCCCTTGGCACTGGTGAGACGGGCCGACTCACCCCGAACGAACTTATCGAAGATGCGCCCCTGGTCCCGGGGATGGATCCCGACTCCACGGTCCCGGACCTCGATGAACACCCGATCGTCCGAAAGTCCCATGACGACCTGGACCTCATGATGGTCCGGCGAGTACCGGACCGCGTTGTCCAGCACGTTCCAAAGCGCCCGGGCCAGAACCGAGCGTTCCCCTTTGACGGCGACATCACTAACCGTTGGCACGTAGTCTATCCGGTAGCCCAGAGGGGCGACCTCCTCCTGGAAGAGGTCCACCGTCTCTCCGACCATCGCCGCCACATCGAGCGGGCGCATGTGGAATTCCCGGTGTCCGGCCTCCATCCGCCGGAAGTCGAGCAGGTCCTCCACGAGCCGGTGGAGCCGCTCCCCCTCTTTGGCGATCACCTCGAAGTACTCTCTACGCTGGGACTCATCCAGGACCCGGTCCTGGGAGATGAGCTCCGAGAGTTGACGGATGGCGGTCAGCGGCGAGCGGAACTCGTGGGAGACCGCACTGGTGAAGTCCGACTGCAGCCGGGCGACCCGGATCTCCCGGAGCACGGCCCGGGTCAGTCCGTAGCCGGAGAGTATCACCAGGAGACCGGTGATGAGCAATCCGGCCAACAGCAGGCTGCGCTGCATGGCGCGCTGACCCAGTTCCACCTCCGGGTGGAGCCTCCAGGCGGTGACCTGCCAACGGGGCGATCCAGCAGGGACCCGCCGCTCGCTTATGATGTCGTGCTTGATCGCCGGCAGGGGCATCAATCCGCGCCCATCCAGGTCCCGGAGGGCGAGCCCTGTGTCCGATGCGGCCAGCAGACTGTCCAATCCCGTCATCCACAGCCGTCTCCAGCTCTCGGGACCCCCGATGAAGGACATCAATCCCTGACCGGATCCCAGCGTCTGGAAGATCACCAGGACCGGTGTCTCTCCGATTGTCAGTACTCTTCCGAGGAGTTCACCTATCCCATCATCGATCGGTTGACCGAGCAGGCTGCTTGACCAGTCGGACCAGAGCAGGTGAAGTGCTGCATCCAGCAGCGTATCGGGCTGGGTCACGGACGGTCCGATCCCCACCGGGGGCGTCATCCATTCACAGGTTCGAGCCCTGAAGTAACGGTAGGTCGGGTAG
>CAYUVJ010000019.1:12444-14235 GCA_964447955.1 uncultured Gemmatimonadota bacterium | reverse complement strand
AGGGGTCGGGAGCGCCGCGGATCGAGCGCTCCGACCGACGACCAGGAAGAACTCAATCAGCGGCTGCTGGAGCGGCTGTGCGAGGAGGACGAGGGGCTGGCCCAGATCGTCCGGGTCTTCGACGCGGTGCTGGAGGACGGTCCGGGGGGACGGCCCGGAGCCTGAGATGTGGCCCGTACACCGGCCGGCATGCCGGTCCGGGGAACTCAGCAGAAGGGAACGCAGTACGATGACCAACCCGTTCGGCGGCAACCTGATGAAGAAGCTCCAGGAGATGCAGGCCGGCATCGCCCGCACCCAGGAAGAGCTGAAGGCGATACGGATCGAAGGGAGCGCGGCCGGAGGACTGGTCACGGCGGTGGTCAACGGCCAGCGCGACCTGATCGACGTGCGCATCACCCCCGAGGCCCTGGCCGACGGCGACACCGAGATGCTCGAGGACCTGGTAGTGGCGGCGGTGACGGCGGCCAACGAGAAGGCGGCCCAGCAGGTCCAGGAGAAGATGGCCGCGGCCACCGGCGGGATGCTCCCGCCGGGGATGGACCTGAACAGCCTGCTGGGGCAGGGCTGAGCGGAGCGCGCGCATGAGCTACCTGCCCGACGCTCTGGAGACGCTCATCGGTGAGTTGACGCGGCTCCCCGGCATCGGCCGCAAGACGGCCCAGCGACTGGTCTTCCACCTGCTGCGCGCGCCGGGTGAGGCCCCACTTCAGCTGGCCGAGGCACTCGAACGGGTGGCCCGGGACGTCACCTTCTGTCCCCGCTGCTTCAACCTGGCCGAGCGGGGGGCCCTCTGTAAGATCTGCGCCGACCCGCGACGGCGGGAGACGGTGATCTGCGTGGTCGAGACCCCGACCGACCTGATCGCCATCGAGCGGGCGGGGGGCTTCGATGGTCGTTATCATGTCCTGGGCGGGGCCATCAATCCCCTGGAGGGGATCGGCCCCGAGGACCTCCACATCGACGCCCTCATCAGCCGGCTCCAGCAGGGGGGCGTGGAGGAACTCATCCTGGCCAGCAACGCCACCCTGGACGGCGACACCACCGCCCTCTACCTGGCCCGGATCGTCCAGCCGCTGGGGATCGCGGTGACCCGGCTGGCCCGCGGCCTGCCCATGGGCGGAGACCTGGAGTTCGCCGACGAACACACCATCTCCCGGGCGATGCAGGCCCGCACCCGGTTCGAGTCCTGACGATGCGCATGCTGCCCAACATCCTGACCGGACTGCGGCTGGTACTGGTGCCGGTCTTCCTCTGGCTGGCCACCCGCGGCACCACCGCCGGGGCGGTGGGTGCCCTGATCACCTTCATCGTGGCCAGCATCACCGACTCCCTCGACGGCTACTACGCCCGCAAGCACGGTACGGTCACCGACCTGGGGCGGTTCCTCGACCCGTTGGCCGACAAACTGCTCGTGCTGGGGGCCTTCTACTGGGCGGCACTGGGGACCGGGGCCTACCGGGCCTGGTTCTGGATCTGGCTGGTCCACCTGATCACGGTGCGCGAGGTCGGGATCACCGCGCTGCGCATGGTCCACCGGCGCCAGGGGCGTCAGATCGTGACCGCCTGGGCCGGCAAGTGGAAGACGGCCGCCCAGATCACCGTGCTGATCACGGTGCTGGTCTTCGAGGCGGCTGCCCGGCTGCTGGCCGGCCGGGGGATCGAGACGGGCGACCGGCTCGACGCGGCGCCGGTGGTGCTGGTCAACCAGGCCATGGCCCACCGCTTCTGGGGGGAGGAGTCCCCGTTGGGGCACCGGGTGTCGGTCCAGGGGGTATCGCGCGAAGTGGT
>CAYUVJ010000019.1:0-12434 GCA_964447955.1 uncultured Gemmatimonadota bacterium | reverse complement strand
TCCCCGGACTGGCTCGGGGCGCTCCCCACGGTCGTCTGGGTGGACCTGCTCTTCGGGATCGCGGTCGTGCTGACTGTCTACTCCGGCCTCCGCTACCTGACCTCGGCCCGCATCGAACCGCTCTCCCACCTGGCCGAGGATACGTACACCGACCCTGGACCGGAGGGACCGTCGTGACCGTCGAGACCCGCTGCGGCAAGATCACCTTCGGCGCCTGGGTGGCCAGCGGCTTCGGGCTCGGCTTCTCCCCCTGGGCTCCCGGCACCATGGGCACGCTGGGGATCGCCGTCCTGTGGGGTCTGCTGCCGCCCATCGACCTCTTCCTGCACACCGCCATCCTGGCCGCGGTGGCGGTGGTCGGGGTCCCGGTCTGCTATCACGGCGAGAAGCACTTCGGTCATGACGCCGGCTGCATCGTCTGGGACGAGTTCGCCGGCTTCCTGGTGGCGATCTGGGGAATCGGGTCGGGCTGGCCGATGATCGGTATGGCCTTCGCGCTCTTTCGTTTCTTCGATGTGGCCAAGATCTTCCCGGTGGGGCTCTCCCAGCGTCTGCCCGGCGGCTGGGGGGTCATGGTCGACGACGTGCTCGCCGGCCTCTACGCCAACCTGGCCATCCGACTCTACCTCTCCCTGCTGGGCTGAACCCGGGACTTCGACGCATGCGCTGCTGGATCCTCACCATCGGGGACGAACTGATCAACGGCCTGCGGGTGGATACCAACACCGCCTGGCTGGCCGCCCGCCTCTCGGATCTTGGGGTGGAGGTGGAGCGGGCTGTCTCGCTGGGGGACGACGACGGGGCCATCCGGGACGCGCTGGCCGGCGCCCTGGCCGGGACCGACCTGGTCATCGTGAGCGGCGGGCTGGGTCCCACCCAGGACGACCGGACCAAGGAGGCCGTGGCCGCCCACTTCGGGGTGGGCATGACCCGCATCCCCGAGATCGAGGAGGCCGTCCAGACCTTCTTCGCCACCCGCGGCCGCAGTATCACTCCGGTCAATCTCGACCAGGCCCTGGTCCCCGACGGTTTCGCCTGGCACATCAACCCGCGGGGGACCGCCCCCGGACTGCTCAAGGAACAGGACGACCGCCTGCTCTTTGTCCTGCCGGGGGTGCCCGGCGAGATGAGGGCCTTCTGGCACGACTGGCTGGAACCGCTGCTGCAGGACCGGCTGGGGGGCAGGCACATCATCCGCCGGCGCTGGTTCCAGACCACCGGGATCGGGGAGTCCGACCTGTTCAGCCGGGTGGGGGGCCTGGAGGACCTGGCCCCGACAATCACCCTGGCCTACCTCCCCTCGGCCTGGGGAGTGGCCCTCTACGTCACCGGCAAAGGGGAGGACGCCCCGGCGGTGGAGGCGGCCCTGGCGCAAGCCGAAGCGCGGATCGTGGCCGGCTCCGGCGACTGGTTCTTCGCCCGGGGGGACGTGACCCTGGCCGAGCACCTGGCCGAACAGCTGCGGGAGCGGGGTCTCCACCTGGCGGTGGCCGAGTCGTGCACCGGCGGACTGCTGGCCGACACCCTGACCAACGTGCCGGGAGCCTCCGAGTGGCTCGACCGTACCTGGGTGACCTACTCCAACCAATCCAAGACCGAGGAGCTGGGAGTCCCCGCGGAGCTGATCGCCGCTCAGGGGGCGGTCTCCGAGCCCGTCGCCCGGGCCATGGCCGAGGGGGCCCGGCAGCAGAGCGGGAGCGACTTCGCCCTGGCCACCACCGGGATCGCCGGACCCACCGGCGGGACCCCGGGGAAGCCGGTCGGTCTGGTCTTTCTGGCCTGTGCCGGCCCCGCCGGTACGGTGGTGCGCCGCTACCTCCAGGGAGAGAACGGCCGGCGCTACAACAAGCAGCGGGCCGCCGCCAACGCCCTCGACCTGCTGCGGCGGCTGGTCGAGAAGCGCAACCCGTTCCAGGGCGGCTGGGAGTCGCCGGGGTGAGCGCCGTACGCGCCTTCATCGCCCTCCCGGTCCCCGGGGACGTGCGCCGCCACCTGGGACGACTGCACGAGTCGGTCCCTCCGGCCGCCGGCCGGATCACCTGGGTGAAGCCCGAGGCCATCCACCTGACCTGCATCTTCCTGGGGGATGTGCCCGCCGAGCGGGTGGTGCCGCTGGGCGAGTCCCTGCGCGAGGCGGTGGCGGAGATGCCGGCCTTCGAGACCGCCCTGGGCGAGGTCGGGGCCTTCCCCGACTTCCGGCGGCCGCGGGTGGTCTGGATCGGTCTGGAGCAGGGAGCCGAGGCGGCCATCGCCCTCAAGGAGCGGATCGAGCCGGCCCTGGTGCCGCACGGGTTCACCCCCGAGGACCGGCCCTACCACCCCCATATCACCCTGGGTCGGGTCCGCTCCGACGGGAAGGTCCGGGAACTGGAGCACGCCGCCGCCCACTGGGTGCTCCCCTTCGAGCACTGGATGAGCGGCGAGGCGGTCCTCTACCGAAGCGAACGGACCCGCACCGGACCGGTCTACACCCCCCTGGTGCACGCCCCCCTGCTGTGCACCAACCACGGTTAGACGGGGGCGGCCGGGGCCGGCAGGGGCGCTTGCTTTCTGTCATAGGGCGGCAGTAAGCTGAGCGAAAGAAAGGCGATAACAGGCCTGCACGGACCGCCGTGGTTGTAGGCCGTCAGGGGCCGGCGTTATCCTCGAAAGCCCGTATCGATCCCCCCGTGGACAGGAACGCAGTCGAGGCAGGGAGGAAGGAAAGACCGATGGCGGATGCAGTCAAGAACCGGGACAAGGCTATCGAGATGGCCGTCTCCCAGATCGAGAAGCAGTTCGGGAAGGGCGCCATCATGCGCCTGGGCCGGGAACCGCGGGTGGACCGGATCCCTTCGATCAGCACCGGGAGCCTGACGCTGGACATCGCTCTGGGTATCGGAGGGGTGCCGCGGGGGCGGGTGGTCGAGATCTTCGGGCCGGAATCGTCGGGCAAGACGACCCTGGCCCTGCACATCATCTCCCAGGCCCAGAAGGCCGGGGGGGCGGCGGCCTTCATCGACGCCGAGCATGCTCTCGACGTCAACTACGCCGAGCGGCTGGGGGTGAACATCGACGACCTGCTGGTCTCCCAGCCCGACACCGGAGAGCAGGCGCTCGACATCGCCGAGACCCTGGTCCGTTCGGGGGCGATCGACATCGTGGTGATCGACTCGGTGGCCGCCCTGGTACCCAAAGCCGAGATCGACGGGGATATGGGCGACAGCCACGTCGGCCTGCAGGCCCGGCTGATGAGCCAGGCTCTGCGCAAGCTGACGGCGGCCGTCTCCAAGAGCAAGTGCCAGCTCCTCTTCATCAACCAGATCCGGGAGAAGATCGGGGTCATGTTCGGCAACCCCGAGACCACCCCGGGGGGCCGGGCGCTCAAGTTCTACTCCTCGGTCCGGCTGGACATCCGCCGGATCGGAGCGGTCAAGGACGGCAGCGAGGTGGTGGGCAACCGTACCCGGGTCAAGGTGGTCAAGAACAAGGTCGCTCCGCCCTTCAAGCAGGCCGAGTTCGACATCCTCTACAGCGAGGGCATCAGTGTGGAGGGGGAGATCATCGACCTGGCCAGTGACCTGGGCATCCTGGAGCGGGCCGGGACCTGGTACTCCTACGGCGAGGAGCGGCTGGGGCAGGGCCGGGAGAACGTCCGGCTCTTCCTGAAGGAGAACACCGACGTGCGGGACGCCATCGCCCTGCAGGTCCGCGAGCAGATGGGCCTGGTCAAGGTGACGTCTTCGGACACCGAAGGCGGGGACGAAGAGGCGACCGCCGAAGAGGCGACCGCCGAAGACTGAGCCCCATGCCTGATCTCCGGATCGACCGGATAGAGACCCCGACGGCCGGGAGCAAGCGCCGCCGCCTCCATCTCTCGGACGGCCGGCGGCTGCTGCTCTCGGCCGTCGCGGTCGAGGAACTGGGGCTGGTCGAAGGGCTCCCCGTAGACCCCTCTTTGGAACTGGAACTGGGCCGCCGGGCCGAGTTCGAGGCCTGTCGGCACAGGGCTCTGCGCCTGCTGGCGGTGCGCTCGCGCACCGAACAGGAGTTGCGCAGTCGCCTCATCCGGGCCGATTTTGAACATTCTGCCATCAGCGCGGTGCTCGAGCGGCTCCGGGAAGAGGGTCTGGTGGACGACCAGGCCTTCGCCCGCGAGTACGCCCGCAGCCGGAGGGCCGGCAAGGGCCACGCTCCGCGGCGCGTCGAACAGGAGCTGAGGGCCCGGGGGATCGACCGGGAATGGGCCCACCGCGCTGCCTGGGAGCGCTACGAGCGGGACGACCGCGACCCCCAGGCCCAGCTCCTGGCCGAGGCGGCGGCCCTGCTGCGGCGCCGCCGGCCCCGCTACCAGGGTCAGGCGGCCGGGACCGCCCGCCGTCGCATGGGGGGACTGCTGGCCCGGGCGGGCTATCCGGCGGACGTGGCGATCGACGCCGTGGATGCCGAGCTGGAACAGATGAGGGGCGAGGGACTGCTCGCCCCGGATGACGACACGGAAGGCCGATGACAGGCAACGAGATCCGCAGAGCGTTCCTCGACTACTTCGTGGCCCAGGACCACACCGAGGTCTCCTCGAGTCCGGTGGTCCCCGCCGAGGATCCGACCCTGCTCTTCACCAATGCCGGGATGAACCAGTTCAAGCGGGTCTTCACCGGCGAGGAGCGGCGGAGCTACGTGCGGGCGACCACCTCGCAGAAGTGCATCCGGGTCTCCGGCAAGCACAACGACCTGGAAAACGTCGGGCGCACCCCGCGCCACCACACCTTCTTCGAGATGCTGGGCAACTTCTCCTTCGGGGACTACTTCAAGGACGAGGCCATCGCCTTCGCCTGGGAGTTCCTGGTCGAGAAGATGGGGCTGGACAAGGACCGGCTCTACGCCACCGTCTACGAGGAGGACGACGAGGCCGAGGTCCTGTGGCAGAAGGTCGCCGGCATCGACCCGCGGCGGATCTACCGGCTGGGCAAGGCCGACAACTACTGGAGTATGGGGGACACCGGGCCCCAGGGTCCGTGCAGCGAGATCCTCTACGATGTGGCTCCCGTGCCCGGCACCGACCACGGGGCCATCGACCCGACCGACGGGAGCCGTTACCTCGAGATCTGGAACCTGGTCTTCATGCAGTTCGACGCCCAGCCGGGGGGCGAACTGCTCCCGTTGCCGCGGCCCAGCATCGACACCGGGATGGGCCTGGAGCGGCTGGCCGCCGCCCTGCAGGGGGTGGACAGCAACTACGAGACCGACCTGCTGCGGCCCCTGATCGACCAGGTCTGCGAGCTGACCGGCCGGGACTACGACGCCGGTGAGGCGGGGACCAGCCACCGGGTCATCGCCGACCACATCCGGGCGCTCTCGTTCGCCATCGCCGACGGGGTGGTGCCGGCCAACGACGGCCGCGGCTACGTCCTGCGCCGGCTGCTGCGCCGGGCCGCCCGGCACGGCCGCAAGCTGGACATGCACGAGCCCTTCATCCACCGGCTGGTGCCGGTCATGGTGGAACACTACGGCCAGGCCTACCCGGGGCTGGCCACCGCGGCCGACCGGATCGCCCTGGTCATCCGCACCGAGGAAGAGCGTTTCGGCGAGACCCTCGACCAGGGGATCGCCCGCTTCGAGGAACTGGCCGCCGACGTCGAAGGCCGGAAGAAGGCCGTCATCCCCGGGCGGGAGGCCTTCACCCTCTATGACACCTACGGCTTCCCCCTCGACCTGACCCAGGTCATGGCCGAGGAGCGGGGGCTGGCGGTGGACGAGGACGGGTTCGAGACGGCCATGGAGGAGCAGAAGGCGCGCTCCCGGGCCGACCGGGCCGCCAAGGGGGTGGGGGCCGACGAAGTCGCCCTGGCCGCCGCCGAGACCGTACCCGGCGAGAGCGGCCGGGTCTTCACCGGCTACGAGCGGGAGAACTGGCGGCAGAAGACCGGTCTGGTGAAGCTCTTCGACGCCGAATTCGAGCCGGTCGACGAACTGGAGCAAGGAGACGAGGGCTGGATCGTGCTGGAGCAGACCCCTTTCTACGCCGAGTCGGGGGGCCAGGTAGCCGACGCCGGCGAAGTCGAGGGGGACGACTTCCTCTTCGGGGTCGAAAGGGTCGCCCGCATCGGCGGGGTCCTCTTCCATAGGGGCCGGATCCAGGCCGGGGTGGCCGCCCCGGCCGCGGTCGAGGCCCGTATCGACAGCGAGCGGCGGGAGTGGATCATGCGCAACCACACCGCCACCCACCTGATGCACGCCGCCCTGCGCGAGATCCTGGGGACCCACGTCCACCAGGCCGGCTCGCTGGTCGATCCCGACCGCCTGCGCTTCGACTTCGCCCACTTCGCCGCCATGAGCGTCGAGGAGCAGGCCGAGGTGGAGCGCTGGGTCAACCGCGTCATCTGGGAGGACCGTCCGGTCACCGACCGGCAGATGCCCTACCAGGCGGCCCTCGACAGCGGCGCCCTGGCCTTCTTCGGCGACAAGTACGGCGACATCGTCCGGGTGGTGGATATCCCGGGCCGCAGCACCGAACTCTGCGGGGGGACCCACGTGGCCTCCACCGGCCGGATCGGGTTCTTCCGGCTGGAACAGGAGGGAAGCATCTCCTCGGGGGTGCGGCGCATCGAGGCGGTGACCGCCCGGCAGGCCCTGGAGAACACCCTCAAGGAGCGGGACGTGCTGGACCGGCTGACCGGAGCCCTGGGGAGCGAGGACCGGGAGCTGGTGCGGCGCATCCAGGCCCTCCTGGAGGAGAACCGGGCCCTGCGCAAGGAGCGGGAGAAGGCCGCCGCCCGCAGCGGACTCGACCTGGTCGACAGCCTGCTGGAGGAATCACAGACCCTCGGCGACGTGCGGGTGGCCGTCGGCCGGGTGCCGACCACCGACCTGAACACCTTGCGGGGGATGGCCGACGCCCTGCGGAACAAGCTCGTCCACGGCGTGGGTATCCTGGGGATGGAAATGGATGGCAAAGCCGTGCTATTATGTGTGGTCTCCGACGATCTGATCCGAGCGGGGGTCAAAGCCGGGCCGATCGTCAACGACATCGCCGCCGTGACCGGTGGTCGCGGGGGCGGAAAGCCCCACTTGGCCCAGGCTGGGGGGCCCGGGGTCGAGAAACTCGACGAAGCCCTGGAAGGGGTGCTGGACGCGGTGCGTCCGCACCTCCCATGAGCGGGGTTGAGAGGCAAGTCCTCATGACGATGGGCCCGATCGAATCACGCTTCAACGCCGTGGCCGAGGAACGGGGCGCCGGACTCTGCATCCTGCTCGACCCCGACCGCCACGAGTTGAGCGAACTCACCACCGCGGCCGAGGTCTGCGAGAACGGCGGGGCCGACTTCCTCTTCGTGGGCTCCAGCCTGATGCTGAAGGACTCCTTCGACGACGCGGTGGGGGCCATCCGGGCCGGTACCGGTCTGCCCCTCATCATCTTCCCGGGGCACAGCACTCAGCTCTCGGGGCACGCCGACGCCATCCTCTTCATGTCCCTGGTCTCGGGGCGCAACCCCGAATACCTCATCGGCCAGCAGGTCATCGCCGCCCCGCGGGTTCGCTCCCTGGGACTGGAGGCCATCCCGGCCGGCTACATGCTGGTCGAGACCGGGCGCACCACCAGCGTGCAGTTCATGTCGATGACCCAGCCCATGCCCCGCGACAAGGCCGACATCGCGGTCGCCCACGCCCTGGCCGCCCGCTACCTGGGCATGCGGGTCCTCTACCTGGAGGGGGGCTCGGGGGGTGAGGGGACCGTCCCGGTCGACATCATCGCGGCGGTGACCGAGGCGGCGCCCGGTCCCATGCTGGTGGGGGGAGGCATCCGCAAGCCCGAAGAGGTCCGGGAGAAGGTGAACGCAGGCGCCTCCCTGATCGTGGTGGGCAACAGCCTGGAGCACGCCTGGACCCCCGAAGGGATCCGGGAACTGGCCGACGCCGCGCATAACGCCTGACCGGGGCACCCCGCCGCCGGTCCCGTCATCAACCCGCCGCCGGTCCGGACCGTCCCATTTGCGGGACACTCGCGCCGCCCGGACCCCGACAATCCCGTTGACACTCGCCACCAGCGACGCCAACTTATACTGCTCGTTGATTTTGCGGCCGGGAGAGCTGGGCCGGGTCAGGCCACAGGCCTGACATACCCGGGCCCAGAGTTCGCGTGCACCGCGTAGCGGACGCACGCTCCCTGGCGAAGTAACCTGGAGAGGTCCAGCCAGCATGGCTAAGAAGCCGAGATCATTCGCGGACAAGGTCGCCAAGAGTCTGGAGCAGCATGGCGACAACTGTCCTGTCTGTGGAGAGACCATCAAGACCATAATGGTGGTATCGCCGTCCGTTTCGGAACGCAGCGGTGCCTTCCGCTTCCGACGCAAGTTCGTGGGAGTCTGCTCCTGCAACTCCAAGGAAGTACTCGGCTGAGCACCGTTCTTCCCGGCCGCGCATGACGTTCTGACCCGGTCGGCACTCCTGTAACCGGAGACTGCTCCAACCCCTTGATTGACCGAAGAAGGAGGATTCGCCTAAGGGGGCGAGAAGCTCGTTGAAAAAGGAAATCTTCATCAACGTCGGGGCGACGGAAGAGCGCATCGCGTTGCTTGAGGATGGCCTACTGGTCGAGCTGGACGTCGAGAGGCCGAACACCGCCCGCACCGTGGGCAATGTCTACAAGGGTAAAGTCAAGACGGTGCTGCCGGGTATGCAGGCCTCGTTCGCAGACATCGGCATGGAGATGAGCGCATTCCTCCATGCCTCCGACGTTTCAGCGAGGATGGAGGAACTGACCTCCGCTCTGGACATCGAGTACGACGACGAACTCGATGCCGATGAGGACGGCGGAGAGGGAGGCCACGGCTCCGGTCGTGACTCCCGTTCCCGGGGACGTTCGAAGAACCGGAAGGGCTCGGACAGACTTCCGATCGAAGAGCGGCTGACGCGTGGCCAGGACATCATGGTCCAGGTCACCAAGGAGCCTATCGGGACCAAGGGTCCCCGGCTCACGACCCAGATCAGCCTCCCCGGACGATTCCTGGTCCTGCTGACCGCCGAGGGTAAGATCGGCATCAGCCGGAAGATCTCGGACCGGTCCGAGCGGTCGCGACTGCATCGGATCATCCGGAACATCAAGCCCAAGGGCCTGGGCGTGATCCTGCGCACCGAGGCCGAGGGTAAAGACCAGAAAGCCATCCAGGAGGACCTGGCGCGGCAAGTCGAGATCTGGGAGGAGATCCAGAAGAAGTACGCCTCCCTGCCGTCGCCGAGTCTCCTGCACGCGGAAACCGGATTCGCCACCAGTGTGGTACGAGACGTGTTCGGCGCGGACGTCGAACGTCTCACCGTGGACAGTAAGCGGGTCTACGATCAGATCCGCGGCTATTTGAAAGACGTGGCCCCTCAGCTCCTGGATCGGGTCCAGTTCTACAAAGGCAAGGAACCGATCTTCGACCGCTACGGGATCGAGGCGGAGATCCGCAAGACGCTCGACCGCAAGGTCTGGCTGAAGCGGGGCGGCAACATCACCATCGAGCACACCGAGGGGATGGTCGCCGTCGACGTCAACACCGGGCGGTACGTGGGCAAGAAGAGCCAGGCGCAGACGATCCTGCGGACCAACATCGAGTCCGCCAAGGAGATCGCCCGCCAGCTCCGATTGAGGGACATCGGCGGGATCGTCGTCATCGACTTCATCGACATGGACGATCCGGGACACCAGCGCCAGGTGCTGGGCGAGCTGCGGGTCGAGATGAAGCGCAGCCGGGCCAAGTTCAACCTCTCGGACTTCTCGGAGTTCGGGCTGGTGGAAATGACCCGCCAGCGGGTCCGGCCCAGCCTGTACCACACGCTCAGCGAGGTCTGCCCGGTCTGTAACGGGACCGGTCGGGTGCTGAGCCGGGAGACGGTGACCACCAAGATCGAGCGCTGGTTCCAGCGGGCCCGGATCGGGACGCGGGACCGCAAGTTCAAGCTCGAGGTCAACCCGGTGGTGGCCACGCACCTGCGCGAGAACAACGAGGAGCGGTTGCGGGCCATCCGTGACCGTTCCCGTCTGCGAGTGGAACTGGTTGAGAACGAAGACCTGCCGGCGGACCGTTTCGAGGTCTTCAGCGTCCGCCGCAGGCGTTATGTGACCGAGGACTTCGTCGTCTGAGGATCGGGACGAAAGAGAACGGTCCGGGAGGAATGGACGTGTACGCAGTCGTCGATATCAAAGGTGAGCAGGTGGTCATGCGGGAGGGGGAGAAGGTCCGTATCCCCTTCCAGGCCGGGCTCGAGGAGGGTGCCACCCTCGAACTCGACCGGGTGCTCCTGATCCAGACCGAGAAGGGGACCAAGGTCGGTTCCCCGCTGGTCGAGGGGGCCAAGGTCAGCCTCGAGGTGGCCGGGCAGGCCCGCGGCCGCAAGGTCCTGGTCTACAAGAAGAAGCGTCGCAAGAAATACCGTCGTCGGGCGGGTCACCGGCAGGTCTACACCGAGGTCGTGGTCGCGAAGATCCAGGGCGCCTGAACGGCAGGGAGGTAAGGAAATGGCTCATAAGAAAGGTGTAGGCTCCAGCCGGAACGGGCGGGACTCCAACCCGCAGTACCTGGGCGTGAAGCGCTACGGCGGCGAGATGGTGACCGCCGGGACGATCATCGTGCGCCAGCGGGGCACCCGTATCCACCCCGGGACCAACGTCGGCAAGGGAAGGGACGACACGCTCTTCGCCCTGACCGACGGCAAGGTGGTCTTCGAGCGGGTCGGACGGGACCGCAAGCGGGTGCGCATCGAGCCGGCCGAGGTCGGTGTGGCCGAGAAGGCCGCCCCCAAGAAGGCCGAGGCCGAGACCCCGGTCGAGGTGGCCGAGAGCGCCTGACGACACCCCCGGCGGGCTCCGGAAACGTTTGGTCCGCCCCCGGTCCGTAGCTTAGTATTCAGGGGCCGTCCCCAGTGGGGGCGGCCCCTTTTGACGGCTCACCCGGGAAACCAGTCAACGGCCGGAAGATTCTTACCAGGAAGGGACGATAACCGTGGGCGCTAAGAAGATCACTGTGATCGGTGCCGGACACGTCGGCGCCACTGTGGCACAGTATTGTGCATTGGAGGAGCTGGCACGCGAGGTCGTGCTGGTCGACATCATCGAGGGTTTGCCCCAGGGGAAAGCGCTCGACATGTACGAGTCGGCCCCGGTCCGGCTGTTCGACACCAAGGTCACCGGGTCCAACTCCTATGAAGAGACGGCCGACAGCGACATCATCGTCGTGACGGCCGGGCTGCCCCGCAAGCCGGGTATGTCCCGGGACGATCTGAGGGACACCAACGCCGGCATCGTCAAGACGGTCACCGCAGCGGTAGCTCCGAAGAGCCCGAACGCCATCATCATCGTGGTGAGCAACCCGCTCGACGTGATGACCTTCGTGGCCATGAAGGTCAGCGGATTCCCCAAGAACCGGGTGATGGGCATGGCGGGCATCCTGGACACCGCCCGCTACCGCGCCTTCATCGCCATGAATCTGGGTGTCTCGGTCGAGGACGTCCAGGCGATGGTATTGGGCGGCCACGGCGACAGCATGGTGCCGCTGCCCGCCTACACCACCGTCTCGGGCATCCCGATCCCCCAGCTGATGGACGCCAAGGACATCGAGGCGATCGTGGAGCGCACCCGCAATGGGGGTGGCGAGATCGTCGGCCTGCTCAAGACCGGCAGCGCCTACTACGCCCCCGGCGCGGCGGCCGCCCAAATGGTGACCAGCATCGTGCATGACAAGAAGCGGGTCCTGCCCTGCGCGGCCTACCTCGAGGGCGAGTACGGCCTCAACGAGACCTTCGTGGGCGTGCCCTGCAAGCTGGGCTCGACCGGGATCGAGAAGATCTTCGAAGTCGAACTCTCCAAGAAGGATATGGAGGCCCTGCAAAAGAGCGCCAACGATGTGAAGGAGCAGATCGCCGGTCTGAAGCTCTGACCGGAGTTTAAATAAGATAGGCCCGGCGGGATTCCCCCCGCCGGGCCTTTCTTTCAGGATCAGAGCCGCTCAGTAGATGTCGATGCCGTCCTCGTCGAGGTCGTCCTCCTCATCGTCGTCCCAGTCCTCCCCCTCTTCGTCGTCCCAGTCCTCCTCGGGGTCGTCGTCCAGGTCGTCCAGTTCGTCTTCGTCCTCCTCGTCGTCCCAGTCGTCCTCGTCGTCCTCGTTGTCGACATCGTCGTCGTCCTCGTTGTCGACATCGTCGTCGTCCCAGTCCTCTTCCTGGGCCAGCAGGATCGGACCGGTCGCCGGCAGGGGGTGACGGGGTTGGTCCGCACCGCTCGCCCGGTCGACGGCGGCGAGCGTGGTGAGGGTCTCGAAATCTCCCGGGTCGCGTGCGAGCGCATGCTCCAGGCAGACCAGGGATTCCCCCATCCGGCCCTCGATAGCGAAGGCCTGACCGAGCCGGGCCAGCGTCAGGGGATCGTCGGGTTTCTGCGATAAAGCGGTCTGCAGCATCTCCATTCCTCTCAAGCGATC